>JAZUAZ010000288.1:0-1860 GCA_045638245.1 Acutalibacteraceae bacterium
GTTACAAGATGACCGAGTGCCCAGGTGATGATGTACTTGTCACCTATGATGCATCCGTCACCCTTGCCCTTGCAGCCGAGTACTCTTGCGATATCCCTTGCTACCGAAGGTTTTTCGGCAAGTACTAATTGTTTTTCCATATTATTTACCTCATTTTATAACTGAAAGGCAGCAGCCTTTTTCGTTGAATTTTTCTTTTATTACCTTTTCAACCTCTTGCTTTGTAACTGACTTGTAAAGGTCGAGAGTATCAAACAGACCAAAGCCGTTAAAATAACTGTCAACAAGATTGCTTGCAAGTGAGTCGGTATCATTAAAGAAGAATACATCCTTGCCATACATTCTTTTGAGAGAGATTTCAAAATCCTCGTCGGATATGCCCTCTGCCTGAAGCCTCTTTATCTCTTCGGATATTTCGTCACGTACCTTTTCGGGGTTGTTGCTTTCACCGCTTATGAGAAGGCATGAGAAGCCTCTGCCGTTAAAATATTCCTTACCGAAGGAGCCGTTGATAAGTCCATCATCGAGAAGTCTGCAGTAAAGAGGGGAGACCTTGCTGAGAAGTACGTCAAGAGCAAGGTTTGTGATAAGGTTGTCTCTTGCCGTGTCATTTTCTGCGGGTGTGCACTTATATCCGATTGCGAATTTCGGCATATCAACACCCATATTCTCCTCGGTATAATCAGTAACGGCACTGTCGCTTTCCTCAGGGATAATCTGCTCGTAATAAACTGGCTCTTCCTTTTTGAGTACCTTGTCTGCAATAGCAATAACTTCATCCTTTTTTACGTTACCCGCAACGGCAAGGGCCATATTCGAGTTGTTGTAGAAGGTACGGTAGCAGGAGTAAAGAAGCTCGGCGTTGATTTCTGCGATTGATTCAACGGTGCCCGCAATGTCTATGCGTACGGGATTATTGTGATAAAGACCTCTGAGCAGATTGAAGAGCACCTGCCAGTCGGGATCATCCTGATACATTCTTATTTCCTGACCGATGATGCCCTGTTCCTTCTGTACTGTTTCTTCAGTGAAATAGGGAGCCTTTACAAAGTCGAGAAGAATCTCAAGATTTTCGTTGAAGCTGTCCGCACACTGAAAAAGATAGCAGGTGCGGTCAAAGGAGGTGAAAGCATTTGCCGATGCACCTGTCTTGGCAAAACGCTCGAAGGCATCAAGCTCCTCGCTTTCGAAAAGCTTATGCTCAAGGAAGTGTGCAATACCCTCGGGTACACTTGTGTAGCTTTCCTCACCCTTTATTCTGAAGCAGGTGTCAACAGAGCCGTATTTCGTGCCGAACATGGCAAAGGCACCCGAGTAATCAGGCTTTTCCATAACGAAAATCTTAAGTCCCGAGGCGTGGTCAATTTCATAGTACTCTTCGCCTAAAAGTTCATTTTTTATAAGCTTATCCATTTATTCCGCCTCGCTTTCAAGTATAAATACGGTATCCTCAGTGACCATATTAGCAGCAACGATGATTTCCTCACGGCTTACATTCTTCATCATAGCTGCATACTGCTCGGGTGTGCTGAAATAAGGCTTGTTGCACTGCATTGTTGCCCACATATCAATATAAAGCACACTGTCACTGAAGGATTTGTATGAATCTGTAATGCTCAGCTTGGCCTGATTGATGATTTCGTCACTGAAATCGCCCTTTCTCACTGCATCAAGCTCATTTCTTATTGCGTCAAGAGCCTTGTATGCGTTTTCGGTTTCAACACCGCTTTCAACGGTGATGATGCCCTTTGAGTCAATGAGTCTTGCGGAGCAGTAGTAGCAAAGGCTCATTTTTTCTCTTACATTCATAAAGAGCTTTGAGAAGGTACCGCTGCCGAAGATGGCGGTCATTATCTTAAT
>JAZUAZ010000289.1:0-3659 GCA_045638245.1 Acutalibacteraceae bacterium
GTACTTGAAGCAATACAGAACTCAGTAAACCACGGCATTTTCGGCTACAGTGACCTTAAGGGTGACTTCTACGATGCCGTTGCAGGTTGGTTTAAGAGACACTTCAACTGGATTCCCGAGAAGGAGTGGCTTGTATATACTGCCGGTGTTGTTTTTGCACTTGCCACTGCAGTACGTGCATATACTCAAGAAGGTGAGGGTGTTATCATTCAGCCCCCCGTATATTATCCGTTCTATAATGTAATCAGAAACAATGACCGCAAGATTATAGAAAGCCCCCTTGTTTATACCGACGGAAAATACACAATCGACTTTGAGGATTTCGAAAACAAGGTACGTGAAAACAACGTAAAGCTTTTCATTCTCTGCAGTCCTCATAACCCCGTCTGCCGTGTGTGGACTGAGGATGAGCTTAAAAAATTAGGTGAAATCTGTCGTAAGTACAATCTTTATGTGGTGTCTGATGAAATCCACTGTGATTTCACTTACGAGGGTCATCCCCACCACATTTTCCTTGAGACAGTACCCGAGCTTCGTGACAGAACCGTTATGTGTACCGCACCGAGCAAGACCTTCAACATTGCGGGACTTCAGACCTCGGCTATATGGATTCCCGGTGAGGATGCAAGAGCAAAATTCAGAAAAGAGATTGATGTCAGCGGCTATACCGTACCTGCCAACGTGGGTGTTGTTGCCTTCAAGGCGGCATATAACGGCGGCGACGAGTGGTACGAGGCTTGCTGGAAGTACATTCAGGAAAACCTTGCCTACGTACGCAGCTTTGTAAGTGAGAACATACCTGAAATAAAGCTCGTTGAGCCCGAAGGAACCTACTTTGCGTGGCTTGACTGCTCGAGATTAGGACTTTCAAAGGATGAGCTCAACGACCTTATCATAAACAAAGCAAAGCTCTGGCTTGATGCAGGCGACATCTTCGGCGAGATTGCCGAGCAGTTCCAGAGAGTAGTGCTTGCCTGCCCGAGAGAGACGATAGTCAAGGCTATGGAAAGCCTGAAGAAGGCAGTGGAAGGGACTAAAAACTGATAAAGAAACAGCGGAGTGAAATTCACTCCGCTGTTATTTTATTCGTATTTGCTCCAATCAATTTGCCAAGAACATAAGCATTCTTTTTGTCCTTTTTTTAAAGTACAACCGCATTTAGGGCAAGAGAAACCATCTTTGTGTTTATTAGGAGTAACAGGTTTTGAAGGATTCGGAATAAAGTGACCGCCAATTTCCTGGGTGCTTTTTTCTGCAAGTTTACTTTTAAACTCTTTATACCTGGCTCTTTCTTCTGCCTCGCGTTTTTCTTTGACTTCTGCAGTTGTACCTTCCTTGTTGCGCATTGCGTGTACATCATCTACAAGCTGACCGAATGCATATAAAATCCAGGTTGACACAAAAGCGATTATGGGTCCGAAAATGATAATAAGAAGAGGCAACAGAACATTATCGAAATCCCACGCAATCATAAGAAAAAATCCGCTGATTACTGAGGTAGTTGCCTCAATGACAAAAATCCACTTCGCCCATTTTTTTATTTTGTCACCGATGTTTTCATATAAACTGTCAAGCATATTTAAACCCTCCTGAAGAAAAAATTCTTTATTACAAATATATATTACGGGTATTGAAAAGTCAAGCATAATTCCCCACCTCTTACAAATACTAACAACACAGTTTGAATTTTTATGTAGAGTCAAGCATTGGGCGTCCTTTTGTTTTCGATAGGTTTTGTATTGCGATACATAGTGTGGTAAAAAGAGATAAAGAAAAAGCGAGGTGAATTTCACCTCGCTTTTGTTTTTAATTGCATTTATTGCAAGCGTAATATCCTATTTCTTTTGCGGCTTCAGTATTGTATATCCAAAAATACGAATCATCGAAGTCTTCACAACCATATTTGTGGTATTTGTTAGAGTTTTCGTTTACTACTACAGCATATTCTTCATAAAAATCTAATGCTTGTTGATCTTGCCAATTGAGTAGTGGCAAGATTGAATTTTTGTATTCAAGAATATCTATTTCGTCTTCCAAAACCTCAATATCGTCATTTAGTTTGTTGTTTTTATCTCGTAGTTTACTGTTTTTATCTTGTTCTGAGACGATCTGATTTTCAAGATCAATAATTTTTTGTTCGTTTGTATACTGTAATATATATAGTGTTGAGAGCACAGTGATAAGCAATACTAATATAGTTACAGTTGCAGAGAACTTACTTAATCTGAATTCATAAGAACATCGTCTGCCGCATTTTGTACAAAATTTTGCCGTATTATCTATTCTTGCGCCACAATTACTACAATATTTTGCCTTGATATCTTTTCCTTTCTTCTGCATAGAAGGTGATTTTGTTGTAGGATTGTTTAAAATAAATCCAATGGGTGCTTTGTTTGAGCTTTTTGCACCATACATATTTATATAAATTGTTTTATAGAGTTCGCCGGAAGGTAAATATATATCATATACATCGATTATGCCGTTAATGCCTTCTACACTTATAGAAGATGTCCTATTGTATTTGATTTTTTCACCGTTAGCGGTATAAAGGGAATTAAGATATTCTTTTTCTCCTTGAACAGATTTTAATGCATGCGTAAAAATAGGTTTTTCCGGAACAAGCCCGAAATCAGCATCCCCCTCGTTGTCGGGTTGATTTTTGCGATTAGCTTCCATATCCTCGACTGTTGATTTTGCATAATCATCTAAAATTTTATTCAATGCGGTTGTGGATGATAAATGGTTAGAACTATGTTTTTCTTCTTTAATTGCTGTTGCTAAATCAGGAATTTGCTGAAATTTTTCAGTGGTTTCTTCCATGCTTTCGTAAGAATCGTTCCCTAATACGCCATTATTCAAATCATTTGGTTGCTCATTGTCCTTAAGCAATCTTCTTGAGGTTAATGTTTTCACACCATAATTCGAAAATATCCATGTCCATAAAAGATATGGTCCGCCAGAAACAGCACCATTTAAGGATATGAAAAGCACCACACCTATAATATTCAAACCATAACATAGACGTTTATATTTTTTCTTTGTAATAGGCTTTTTTGTTGTTTTAGCAAAAATAAAAGGGAAGGCACCATATACAAAAATTGTTGCGACAAATGAAATTAGCAGAACAATTAAAGGTAACAAGGGGGATTCTTGGTATAATTCAAAATAACTCATAACAGGTGTCTCCTTTAATAAAAAACACTTCTAATTTATTATATCACAACAAATTCAAAAAGTAAATCCATACAGTATAATTCTCCTTCACTTACAAATACTAACATCACAATTTGAATTTTTATGTAGGGGCGGGCATTGCCCGTCCGCAGTGAATGAGGAGAGATTTATATATGAAAGCAACAGGTATTGTCCGTCGCATAGACGACCTCGGCAGAGTCGTCATCCCCAAAGAAATCAGAAGAACAATGAGAATCCGTGAGGGTGACCCATTACATACAACATTGACACTTTTAGACAAGTTTTGTATTGCAATCCATAGTGTGGTGAAAAGACCAAAAGCCAGGTGAATTTCGCCTCGCTTTTGTTACAGCTTTTCAATGCTTTCATCAAGGATGATTTTGTTTAATTTTTCAAGATTGATTGAATAGAACTTATAATTACTTTTCTTTTTAACAACTATCATTTCTTCGGGGATTTTATCG
>JAZUAZ010000290.1:0-2534 GCA_045638245.1 Acutalibacteraceae bacterium
ATTCTTATTCGGGAAAAGGAATACGAGTATAGCCTGAGGATTGAGAATGCTCTTGAGTCTTCCGAGACCGATTTTTATTCTTTCACCGATGCTCGGCTCCCAGCAGTCCTTGGCTGCCTGCTTTATACCGAGTGAAGCAAGAAACTCTCTCTGGTTTTCCGCACGCACCTTGAAATCCTCATAATTCTTTTCGCTCTTTCTTGTCCAGCCGCTTTCTGCAACTGCAATAAGACGGGGGAAGCACATATAGCTCATTCTGTCAAAGTCCTCAACATATTCTGTCCAGATAGGTGTCTCAACACCGATGACGTTTTTCTCACCCTCATTATTGAGCCCGTCGAAGAGGGGATTATACTCATAGGTTTTCTTGAGCGGTGTCATACCGTACTCATAGTCGAGGTAGTAGTGATAGAAGTCCTCGGCAATAACCTTACCGCCCTTGTTTGCAAAGTCTGCACAGGCGTTTTTCCTGTCCATCCAGTTGCAGATGATTGAATCATCCTTACCGATGAGGCCTGAGTTAAGGCTTTCATTCCAGCAGATTGCCTTCTTCCCCTTTTCTCTCAGATGAGCAATGATTTTCTGTGTAAACCAGCCCTGAAGCTCTTCAACGTCCTTAAGATTTTCATCCTTGATACGCTTCTGGCAGTCGGGACATTCGCACCAGCGTGCCTTGGGTGCCTCATCACCGCCGATGTGTATATATTCCGAGGGGAAAAGCTCAATGATTTCGTCAAGAAGTCCGTAGCAGAAATCAAGAGTCTTATCCTTGCCTGCACAGAGGATGTCTCTGAAAATACCGCCGTTGATTTCAACCTCAACCTGCTTCTGACGGCAGGAGTACTCGGGATATGAGGCTATGATTGCGGTGGTATGACCGGGCATATCTATTTCGGGGATAACCTCTATGTGCTTTTCCTTGCAGAAGGCAATAACGTCACGGATTTCATCCTTGGTGTAGTATCCGCCGTAGCGTTCTGTGTTTTTGCTTTTGAAGCCGTGACATCTGCGGTATGAGCCGATTTCATTGAGCTTCGGATACTTTTCACTTTGAATTCTGAAGCCCTGGTCGTCGCAGAGATGCCAATGGAAAACATTCATTTTGTAGCTTGCGGCGGCAATGATATATGCCTTGATTTCTTCGATGGTCTGCATATGTCTTGCAGAGTCAATCATAAAGCCTCGGTAGGGGAACTGAGGCTCATCCTCGATTCTGCAAAGGGGAGTCTTTCCTGCAGCTTCGAGCTGAGAGAGAGTAAGATTGGCATAGTATCTTCCCTTTTCGCCCTTGCTTGTAACGGTGGTTTCACCCTCACGGATATCGATTATATATGCCTCGTCCTTCATTTTTTCATCGGTGATATAGGTGATTTTGTTATCCTTCAACCAACACTCACCTGAGAAAATCTGTATAAAATTCGGCTTGGGTGTAATATTCATAAAATCTCCCTGCTTTCTCTTTGTTTTCGCACTTATGAAATCATTATACTGTAAAACAGAGCTTTTTTCAATAGGGAGAATCATTTTTTGATTTTTACCGTACTTTTTCGGCGTACCGCTGTCTTTGACGCTTACCTTTTGCAGTGAGAATACGGAATCTCACCGCCTTTTCTGAAAGAGCAATCAGCTGATTATAAAAGGGGACAGCGATAATAACCGTAATTACATTGAATGCGATGTGGAAGAGAGAAACCTGCATGGAGGGATTACCAATTTTTTCGAAAAGGGGAACAAATGGTATGAATTCTCCGAGAAAGAGAAAAAGTACGCTTCCGCCGAGGTTGAATATCAGATGTATCATACCCACCTGCTTTGCCTCTCTGCTTTTTCCTGCCGCCGAAAGCATTGAGGTGAAAACCGTACCTATATTCTGACCGAGTACGATATAAAGGGCGCTTTCGGTGTCAATCAGCCCCTGCAGACAAAGGCTCTGCAGGATTCCTACCGTTGCCGAGGAGCTTTGCATAATAAGTGTCATTACTGTACCTGCGATTATACCCTTAATTTTTCCTTTTGATGATGAAACTATGAAGCTGAGAAAGTCGGGATTTTCTTTTAAGAATGAAAAAGCGGAGCCCATGGTTTTAAGACCGAGAAAAAGCAGACCGAAGCCTAAAATTATTTCTCCGATGTAGCGGATTTTCTTCTCTTTTCCTGCAATTATAGGCAGAGCTCCGAGAAAAATACAGAAGTAGGCTGCGGAGGTGAAATTGAAGGCGATGAGAAGGCTTGTGACCGTTGTACCGATATTTGCACCGAGTACGATGCCTGTTGCCTGAAAAATACTCAGAATTTTCGCCTCAACAAAAGCTACGGTCATAACTGTAACTGCCGTTGAGGATTGTATTATACCCGTTACGGCGGTACCGGTGAGAATTGCCTTGGTTTTTGTGCCTGCCGCAACTGACAGTATATGCCTGAGCTTTTCTCCGAAGGCTTTTTCGGTGCCCTCGCTCATAATTTTCATACCGTAAAGAAAAAGACCGATACCGCAAAGAAGATTGATAAAATATTTCATAATGCACCCGTAAAAA
>JAZUAZ010000291.1:0-4648 GCA_045638245.1 Acutalibacteraceae bacterium
TGCACCGAAGGATGAGCTTTCAACGGTAACCATTGAGTCACCTATCATATTCTGACTTTCGATGAAGGGGTACATCTGATAGCCGTACTTTACAATAGCACCGAAGTGTACACCGTACTCTTCGCACTTATCGAGGATTTCGTCCTGTCTCTGTGCAATCTGCTCGTCATATCTTATGAGCTTTTCAACGAGACCTGCGTACTCTGTTCTCTTTTCTGAGCCTTCCTTGCCGTAAACGAGCTCGAGAGCCTCGTCAAACTGCTCTGTGTCGATTGCTGACCAATAGCCTGCCCATGTACCCATAAGAGCCTCGAGAAGCTTGGGAGTAAGACCTGCGTAAAGCTTAGCGTAAAGAGTTTCGATGGGTTCAATAAGCATAAGGTCAATGACGCCCACCTCGTTGAGAAGGTTATATGATGTAAGAATAACATCGTTGAGGAAGGCTGCAGTGTCAAGCACGCCATCAACCGTTGCATTATCAGTATCGATGTATTCGTGCATAAAGCGCTGGAGAGCGTCGCTGTCAAGCGCAATGTGACCGCTGAAGGAATCTGTAAGAGGGCTGCAGTCGTTATGTACTGTGGCACCGAACATTACATTTTTGATGTACGGCTTGCATTTGCCGCTTTCAACCTTCTGTACGTAATAACCAAGGTAGCACATAAGGAAGCCGCCGCCGAGACAACGTCCTACAAGGTTAACCTGCTTTGCACCGGTTGCCTTCATAACGTCTGTAATGTAGGAATCAAGCTCCTCCATATGGTCAAATGGAGAAAGACGGAAATCGTAATGATACTGATATGCCAGATAGTCATATCTTCCGTTTCTCTTGTTATTTCTGGTTCTGTTGTATTTATTTTCATTTTCCAAAGCGGGATCGATTTTTGAGCCGTTAAGAGGCTCTCCGTTACCGTCGAGACGGGTGTCACCGAAGTATTTGAGCATTTCCTGATAGAAAGCTTCATAGTAGCCGTCCCACTGATTTGCAAGAAGACCGTTGGGGAAGTGGGGAAGAAGTACCTTCGCGACGGAAGTTACTATTTCGTTGGTGTCGCCATCCTCGTCACCGATTGCAACGGGCCATATCTGTTCGCCGTCTGCATTGAAAATGTCAGAGCCGTCGCCCCTGATGAGAATGGTCGGAACGTTGTAGTCTGCATTAAGCACTGCACTGGCAGGCAGGGCAAGACTTAACATCATAATGAGTGATAAAATTAAAGCTGTTACCTTTTTCAAATTAACTCCTCCTTAATGGTTGTTAACAGTATGATAACATATTCAAGGGCGGAAGTAAACAGAAATTATCTGAATGTAATCTTTTTTTTTGAAAAAAGAGTGAAAATTATCTTTTTGTTAAAGAGGATGCCATAATTTTGCAAAAAAACTCCGCCGCACAGTGGCGACGGAGCAGTATACGTGATTTTATTACCAGATAACTCTTGTTGCGATATCTTCCTTGATAAGCTCAACAAAGTCTGCTGTTGCCATTGAGCCCTGGTCGCCGTGACCACGCTTTCTGACTGAAACAGTACCTTCTTCTGCTTCCTTATCACCAATAACGAGCATATAAGGAATCTTTTCGAGCTGAGCCTCACGAAGCTTATAGCCGAGCTTCTCGCTTCTTGTATCAACATCAACATCGTCAATGCCTGCTGCCATAAGAGCTTTTTTAACCTCATAAGCTGCATCCTGATGACGGTCTGCGATGGGAAGGATACGTACCTTTTCGGGTGCAAGCCATACGGGAAAGGCACCTGCGTACTTCTCGATAAGAAGAGCCAGTGTTCTTTCGTAGCAGCCGATTGAGGTACGGTGAATGATATAGGGGTTCTTCTTTGTGCCGTCGGGAGCAACGTATTCCATACCGAACTTTTCTGCAAGCATTTGGTCGATCTGAATTGTGATAAGAGTATCCTCCTTGCCGTGAACATTCTTTATCTGAATGTCAAGCTTGGGACCGTAGAAGGCTGCTTCACCGATACCGATCTTATAATCAATGCCGAAATTGTCGAGGATTCTGCCCATCATACCCTGAGCCTCATCCCACTGCTCAGCTGTGCCGATATACTTTTCTGTATCTGCGGGATCCCACTGTGAGAAGCGGTAGGAAACGTCATCGTAAAGGCCGAGAGTCTTGAGCATAAATACGCAAAGATCAAGACAGCCCTTGAATTCGTCCTCAAGCTGTTCGGGAGTACACATAAGGTGACCCTCGGAAATTGTGAACTGACGTACGCGGATAAGACCGTGCATTTCGCCTGACGATTCGTTTCTGAAAAGAGTTGAGGTTTCACCCAGTCTCATGGGAAGGTCACGGTAGGAGCGTGCTCTGTTGAGATATGCCTGATACTGGAAGGGGCAGGTCATAGGTCGAAGAGCGAATACCTCGTCATCTGCTTCCTCGTCACCCATTACAAACATACCGTCCTTATAGTGATCCCAGTGACCTGAGATTTTGTAAAGGTCATTCTTAGCCATAAGGGGAGTTTTTGTACGAAGCCAGCCTCTTCTCTTTTCCTCATCCTCAACGAAGCGCTGAAGAGTCTGGATAATATGAGTACCCTTGGGAAGCATAATGGGAAGACCCTGACCGATATAGTCAACTGTTGTGAAGATTTCAAGCTCACGGCCGAGCTTGTTGTGGTCACGCTTCTTTGCTTCCTCGATTCTTGCAAGATGCTCTTCAAGGTCAGCAGCCTTGGTGAAGGCAGTACCGTAGATACGCTGAAGCATCTTGTTTTTGCTGTCGCCTCTCCAGTAAGCACCTGTGCAGGAGGTGAGCTTGAATGCCTTTACTCTTGATGTATCGGGAATGTGAGGACCTGCACAAAGCTCAAGGAATTCGCCCTGACGGTAGAAGGAGATAGGCTCACCCTTGTCAGCGTGTTCCTTTATAAGCTCAACCTTGTAGATTTCGCCCTTTTCTTCCATAAGAGCGAGTGCCTCTGCGGGCTCCATTTCAACCTTTTCAAGGAAAAGACCTTCCTTGACGATTTTCTTCATTTCACCCTCGATTTTTTCGAGAATTTCGGGAGTGAAGTTTACCTCGCTGTCGAAGTCATAATAGAAGCCGTTATCAACTGCAGGACCGATTGCAAGCTTTACCTCGGGGTAAAGTCTCTTTACTGCCTGAGCAAGAATGTGTGAGCAGGTATGCCAGAAGGTCTTCTTTGCTTCTTCGTCGTCAAATGTGAGGATTTCAACCTCACAGTCAGAGGTAAGTACTGTGCGAAGGTCACAGATTTCTCCGTTTACCTTTGCAAGACAAGCCGCCTTGTAAAGACCTGCACCGAGGCTCTTTGCAACGTCGATGATGCTTGAGCCGTCTTCGTATTCGCGGACAACGCCGCCCTTGAGAGTTACGTTAATCATTGTGTTTCTTCCTTTCTGTTTTATAAAAAGAAAAGCCTCATCCCACGCAAATTGCACAGGATGAAGCGATAATGCTCCACGGTTCCACCCGTATTCCGTCAGAGACGGCACTCGAAGACTTTAACGCAGTCATACGGCGTACCTTGTTTCGGTACACACTCGGGAGTGGTAGGCATTATTCCTGAATTTATCCGACTCACAGCAAATGTCGGACTCTCTGAAAATTCCATTGGAAAAGCCCTCTCCCTCAACGCTTTGAAGGGATTAAGTTTTTCTTTCGCTAAGGATTATTTTATCACTGCATAATTTTTTTGTCAAGTAAAATAATCAAACTTCAATATTTACCGTAATGCCCTTGCTTTTCAGCAGGGAAATAAAATCCTTACCGCCCTTATCGGCCTTTGTAAAGCTACAGATTTCTTCTCCGTCTATATAAATCTTTATTCTGAGTGTCGGAATATTTCTTATAACCTGCTCTGCATCTGCGGTAACATCTGTAATAGCTTCATAGCTGTAGGCTTTACCGTCTACGGTGAAGGTAATATCGTCATAGGATATTTTTTTCTGAGAAAGATATTTTTGAAGAAGCCATATGAAGACACCGATAACAAGCAGGTCTATCAGTACCTCGGGGAATAATGCGGAGGTACCGCTGATAATGTCTGAAAAAGTTACGAACACACAAAAGGCTGCCATAGCTCCGAAAAAAATTACCATCCACGGCGAGGGGATTACTTGCTTTTTCATATTACACATTCCTTTCCCTTAAGAATAAAACTAAAACAGGGCGGAAAACCGCCCTGTAAGCTTATCAACCCTCGAAGGTTCCGTCCTGAATGGACATAATCTGGTCAACTCTTCTCTGGTGTCTGCCGCCCTCAAATTCTGTTTCGAGGAAAACGTCAACCATTTCAAGTGCAAGACCTGCACCCACAACTCTGCCGCCGAGGCAAAGAGCGTTTGCGTCGTTGTGAAGACGTGTGAATTTTGCGCTGAAGTAGTCACTGCAGCAGGCGGCACGGATGCCCTTCACCTTATTTGCAGCCATTGAAATACCGATACCTGTTCCGCAGCAGAGGATTGCCTTTTCACATTCGCCCTCTGTTACTGACTTACAGGTTTTGTAAGCGATTGCCGCATAGTCGATTGATTCGGGAGTGTAAGTGCCGAAATCCTTATATTCTATACCTTTTTCTTCAAGATGCTTTTTGATTTCTTCCTTTAAGAAATATCCGCCGTGGTCTGCACCTAATGCTATCATTGTGATTTCTCCTTT
>JAZUAZ010000292.1:0-20828 GCA_045638245.1 Acutalibacteraceae bacterium
AAACTCCCTCAAAGCAGACGATAAATATAACGGACTCGACATTTCCGTTATGGGTCATAGCTGGGGTGCATTTTCAACGCTTAATATCTGCGCCCTTCATCCTGAGATAAGCCATATTGTTGCTATGTCAGGCTTTGTGGGTCTTGAAGCGATATTCAAGCAATTTCTTTCAGTTTTCTATAAGAAGATTTACCTTGAGGAAGCGGCAAAGGAGCCTGAATTTGTAAAGTTCAACGCTATTGACTCTCTTAAAAACAGTAATGTCAAGGCTCTCATCATCCATTCCGATGATGATAAAACCGTTAACTGCAAAAAGCATTTTGAGGTTATGAGAAATGCTCTTTCACATAAGAAGAATATAGAGTTTCTCAAGGTAAGCGGCAAAAACCATAATCCCAACTACACAGAGAGTGCGGTTAAGCTTTCAGGTGAAATGTTCAAGGCTTATTCGAATAAGCTTAAAACAGATTATTTCGATTCTTCCGAAAACCGCGAGGCTTTCCGAAACAGCTACGATTGGGATAAAATAACCGAGCAGGATGAAAAAATCTGGGAAAAGATTTATGCTCATCTTGAAAAGTAAGGATTACAGATGAAAATAGGAAATATAGAAATAAATTCACGCTCTGCGGCACTTGCACCTATGGCGGGTGTTGCAGACAGAGCCTTCCGTGAGCTTTGCGTACGCTACGGTGCTACCTATGTTGGCAGCGAAATGGTTTCGAGCAAGGGTCTTACAATGTGCGACAGAAAAAGCAAAAAGCTTCTTTATCTTTCCGATGAGGAAAGACCTGCGGCGGCACAGATTTTCGGCAGTGACCCGAAAATTATGGCTGAAAGTGCAGTGAGCTGTCTCGCGTACAAGCCTGATGTTATTGATATCAATATGGGTTGTCCCGCACCGAAGATAGCAGGTAACGGTGGCGGAAGTGCCCTTATGAAAAATCCTCAGCTTGCAGAGGAGATAATGAGAGCGGTCAAAGAGGCGGGTGATATTCCCGTAACGGTGAAATTCCGTCTGGGCTGGGATGCGGACAGTATAAACTGTATCGATTTCGCACAGAGAGCAGAAAGAGCGGGTATGGCGGCAGTTACTCTCCACGGAAGAACACGTCAGCAGATGTATGCTCCTCCCGTAGACCGCAGAATGATAGCAGAGGTGAAAAGGAATATAGATATACCCCTTATTGCAAACGGTGATATTGTCGACGGTATTACTGCAGCACAGATGATAGAGGAAACAGGCTGTGACTATCTTATGGTAGGCAGAGGTGCTCTGGGCAGACCTTGGGTTTTCAGTCAGATTACCGCTTATCTTGAGCACGAGGTAATTCTTCCCGAGCCTCCCGTCAGCGAAAGAATGAGGGTTATGGTTGAGCATATAAAAAAGATATGCGAATATAAGGGCGAGCGTATCGGCATCCGCGAAGCGAGAAAGCACGCCGCCTGGTATATCAAGGGCATCCACGGTGCAGCGGCATACCGTCAGCAGGTGGGTATGCTCGAAAGCATTGAGCAGCTTGAAGAGCTGGCATTCAATATAGTCAGAGAAAATATGTGACAGAAGGTGACACGATGAAACTTCTTGTTATAGACGGTAACAGTATCGTCAACAGAGCCTTTTACGGTATAAAGCTTCTTACCACAAAGGACGGACAGTTTACAAACGGTATATACGGCTTTCTCAATATACTTATAAAGCTTCGTCAGGAATGTGAGCCTGACTGTGTTGCTATTGCCTTTGACCTTAAAGCACCGACCTTCCGTCATAAAATGTATGAAGAGTACAAGGCGGGCAGAAAGGGTATGCCTGATGAGCTTCGCAGTCAGATGCCTGTGCTCAAAGAGCTTCTTACCGCCCTCGGCTACAAAATAGTTGAAAAAGAGGGCTATGAGGCAGATGATATTCTCGGTACTCTTTCGGCTCAGTGCAAGGGTGATGATAAGTGCTTTATTGCCACGGGAGACAGAGACTCCCTTCAGCTTGTAAGTGACAATACTACTGTACTTCTTGCCGTCACCAAAATGGGCAAGGCAATCACCACACCCTACGATAAGGCGAAGCTTATGGAGGAATACGGTGTTGAGCCTCAGGGGATGATTGAAATCAAGGCGCTTATGGGCGACTCGTCGGATAATATCCCGGGCGTTGCGGGTATCGGACAGAAAACCGCAGGCGACCTTATAGGTAAATACGGCAGTATCGACTATATCTATGAGCATCTTGATGAGCTTGATATAAAGAAGGGTGTACACGATAAGCTCGAAGCGGGCAAGGACAGTGCATATCTCAGTCGTACCTTAGGCACAATCTGCCTTGAAGCACCCGTTTCACTTGATATGAAGGATTATCTTATCGGCGCGGGTGACGTATCAAAGGCAATAAAGATGCTTGTAAATCTTGAAATGTTCGGAATTATCGAAAAGCTCGGACTCACAAGAGAGCAGATGGAAATACCCGCTGAAGAAAAGGAAGCAGTAAAATGCACTTTTGCCGAGGAGGATGACCTTTACGGATTTATAGGTGAAATAAAAAAGAGCGGCAAGGCATATTTCGTTACCGATTATGCGGGTGACGGAATAAAGGGAATGTACTTTATTACCGACGGGGGAGTGAAGTATGTTGATGCGGCAAGACTTGATTTCTATGATTTCTTTTCAATGCTCGCCTCCTGTGAATGTGAAAAGCACACAAGCGATGTCAAGGAGCTTTACAAATTCGCTTTTTTACACGGCTACGAATTCAAAAACATAAGAACCGACACCTCACTTATGGGATATATACTCAACCCTGCGGCAAACAGCTACGATGTGCTTCGTCTTGCTGATGAATACGGCGTAACGGTACCTGAAATCGAGTGTGCCGACGAATTCAGAGAATGTGCTATGCGTGCGGCGGTTATGAAAGACCTCAGTGAAGTGCTTACTGATAAGATAACCGAAAACAATCAGCAGATGCTCTTTTATGATATTGAGCTTCCTCTTGCAAAAGTGCTTGCAAGTATGGAGAACGAGGGCTTCCTTGTTGACAGAGAGGGTATAGAGCGCTTCGGCGCAGATATGTCCGAAAAGATAGATATACTCACTGCAAAAATCTATGAGCAGGCAGGCTGTGAATTCAATATCAATTCACCCAAACAGCTTGGTACAGTGCTTTTTGAAACTTTGGGTATACCTTCAAAGAAAAAGACAAAAAGCGGCTATTCCACCAATGCGGAAGTTCTTGAGGAGCTTGCTGATGAGTACCCGATAGTAAAGGATATACTCGAATACCGTACTCTTGCAAAGCTGAAATCAACCTATTGTGAGGGTCTTCTTAAGGTTATCTGTGCTGACGGCAGAATCCGCTCAACACTTAACCAGACCGAGACGAGAACAGGCAGAATTTCCTCACTTGAGCCTAATTTACAGAATATTCCCGTACGAAGTGAAATCGGCAGAGAGATGAGAAAATTCTTTGTCGCCTCCGAGGATAATGTACTTGTAGATGCTGACTACTCACAGATTGAGCTGAGAGTACTTGCTCATCTTTCCGACGATAAGATAATGATTGACGGCTTCAACAACGGTGAGGACGTACACACAATAACCGCTTCTCAGGTTTTCAATATGCCGATGCATATGGTTACACCTCTTATGAGAAGCAGAGCCAAGGCAGTAAACTTCGGTATTGTTTACGGTATCGGTGCCTTTTCACTTGCAAAGGATATAGGCGTATCAAGAAAAGAAGCGGATGCCTACATCAAGGGCTATCTTCACCATTACAGTGGTATCAGGGGATATCTTAACGAGGTTGTCGACAAAGCAAGAGATGATGGCTTCTGCTGTACCCTTTTCGGCAGACGCAGATATCTTCCCGAGCTTACCGCAAGCAATAAAATGCTCCAGGCCTTCGGTGAAAGAGTTGCAAAGAATATGCCCGTACAGGGTACTGCGGCGGATATAATCAAAATTGCAATGGTAAGAGTTTATGAGCGTCTTAAGGATGAAAAGCTCAGGGCGAAGCTTATTATGCAGGTGCACGACGAACTTATCGTTGAATGTCCCGAGGAAGAAAAGGACAAGGTTTCAGAGATAATCCGCACCGAAATGGAGAACGCCTGCGAAATGAAGGTGAAGCTTCTTGCAGACGTCCACAGCGGAACTAACTGGTATCTTGCAAAGGGCTGATTTACGGCTTGAATATCAATAAATATAAAATCGTACAAGACTTCATTCTTGTACGATTTTTTTGTTATAAAAAAGCTGAAAAACATATAAAAAAATTCGGAAATATTCACAAAATACCATTGACAAGAGAGGGTTATAATATTATAATAATAGCTACAAGGTGGGGAATTGGTACATCTAAGTGTAGTTTGATGGTGATTTTTGGTGAATTGCGGTTCTTCACGGAGGAATTTTGAAAGAAAGAGAGGTGCTTAAAAATGCTTATCGGTACATATGAACATAATCTTGACGGTAAAAACAGAGTGTTCGTTCCGGCTAAATTCAGGGAAGAGCTCGGTGAAACCTTTTATTATACATTTTACGGCTCTGAATATCCCTCAATTCAGCTTTACAGTAAGCAGGGTTTTAAGGACGCTCTCGATGAAGAACTCGAAAAGGCAAAGGACTCAGGTGAGAAAAGAGCTATAAAGGCAAAGTTCCTTATGGCTGCCGGTGAAGCCTCTTACGATAACCAGGGAAGAGTAGTCTTCAATCCCATGTCAACCAAAAAAGCAGGGATTGAAAAGCAGTGCGTTTTTGTCGGTTTTTTTGACTACGTTGAGGTTATGAGTCCTGAAACCTATGAGAAGTACCTTGGTGCAATTACTCTTGATAGTACTCTCGATGAAGAGGCAAGTGCAAACGAAAAGAAGGTTTACCGTGAATACAAATCATCAGGTAAGCTTCTCGGTCTTGACAAAGAGTAATACAAAGGGTGAAGGATATGGAATTTTCTCACATCAGTGTTCTTCTTAAGGAAACAGTTGATGCGCTGAATATAAAAGAAGACGGAATATATGTTGACTGTACAACGGGCGGTGCGGGTCACAGCAGTGAAATTCTCCGTCGCTTAGGTGATAACGGCAGGCTTATAGCCTTTGATCAGGATCCTGATGCCATAGAGGTAATAAAGGAAAGAATCGGACACGATAAAAGAGTTACGGTTATCCACAGTAACTTCAGCGAGCTGAAAAGCGTACTTGCTCAGCTCGGTATAGATGCCGTTGACGGTGTTATGGCAGACCTGGGAGTTTCCTCTCATCAGTTTGATAAAGCGGAAAGAGGATTTTCCTATAATAACGATGCAGTGCTTGATATGAGAATGTCACAGCAGGGTATGAGTGCAAAGGATGTAGTCAATACCTACAGCGAAAGAGATCTCACAAGGATTTTCCGCGACTACGGTGAAGAGAAATTTGCTTCAAGAATAGCAAGAAGCATAGTGAATATAAGACAGGAAAAGGAAATAGAAACAACACTTGAGCTTGCTGAAATAATCAAGAATTCAATTCCTGCAGCAACAAGAAGAAGCGGCGGACATCCTGCTAAAAGATGCTTTCAGGCTATAAGGCTTGAAGTGAACGGCGAGCTTGAAAAATTACAGAATACACTTGATGATATGTTTTACAGTCTCAATGAAGGAGGCAGGGTTGCAATAATCACCTTCCACTCCCTTGAGGACAGAATTGTAAAAAAAGCATTTGCAAAATATTGCAAGGGTTGTGAGTGCCCGCCGCATACACCGATATGTATTTGCGGAAAAACTCC
This sequence comes from Acutalibacteraceae bacterium, assembly GCA_045638245.1. Lineage (GTDB taxonomy): Bacteria > Bacillota > Clostridia > Oscillospirales > Acutalibacteraceae > UBA6857. Next base: position 5,758 of record JAZUAZ010000292.1, read on the forward strand.
CGACGGCAGATTGCCTTTTAAAAAGGTATTGCCAAGTGAAAGAGAGATTGAAGTCAATAAGCGCTCAAGGAGTGCTACGCTTCGTTGTGTCGAGCGTATAAAGTAATCAGACACAGATATGATATAAGGAGTGAAAGATATGGCAGCAGAAAGAGCATACGATTATTATGCTTATGAAACTGCACCTGAAAGGGTGCCTGTCAGATTACCTGATGCCGAAAAGAAGCCTGAGCTTAAAAGGGCAAAGAAAACCCAAGAGGAAATCCTCATATATAAAGAGAAGATTGCGAACCGTAAGCTTGTGAAGGTTGCGGCAGTAGTACTTTCATTTCTTGTTCTTTACGCAGTTGTATGCAACAGCTTTATAGCTAAGGATACCGCAAGAAGAGAACTCGAAAAGGCTAAAGAGGAGTATGTTTTCTCTCAGGCTGAAAACCGTGAGCTCAAGAGTGAACTCAATAATCTTATAAGTGCTGAAAACATAGACAGAATTGCCGTTGAAGAGTTAGGTCTTGTAAAGGTAACTCCGGGCAGCGTGATATATCTTGATGCAGACAAGGATAACGAGGTTATTTTCTCGCAGAATAAATGAATATACTTTATGGTAAAGAATTTAGGGGACTGTTAAAAGCGTAAAAGCAGACAGACCCCTGTTTTGAATTTTAATTAGCAGATAAATCGGGGTGTGAACAGGTGAAATTTATACTTTTCAAGGACAGAGTAAAAAGGAAAACCGATAACAGCTTTGTGAAAAGAAGCAAGGGAGTACTTGCTTTTGTTCTTGCCTGCTTTGTTGTGCTCAATCTCGGCAGAGTGGGTTATATAATGCTTGTTCACGGTGATGAATACAGAGAGGCGGCAGCGCGCAATCAGCTTTATGACCGTACCTTGAAGGCGGTCAGAGGTACAATATATGACTGTAATATGACACCGCTTGTAACGAGCACCTCAGCATGGATATTGTGTGCCAATCCTTCCGAAATCAGAAGTGCCTTTGAGAAGTATCCCGATAGGCTGGAGGAATTTTACGCATATGTATCATCGAATCTGTCCGAGCTTCTTTCCGTAAAGGCAGAGGATGTTGATTCACTGCTGAGAAACACCCAAGGACAGTACGTAAGAATCAAAAAGGCTGTTTCGGCAAAAACAAGAGGTAGCCTTGAGGAGTTTTTCGAACAGCCCTTCAGCTTCGAAGTGCAGAAAAAGGCAAAATACTTCTGGCAGGATGATAAAACCGAAACTCTCAATTTTTATCCCTTCAACTACTTCTATTATGAAAGTGACAGTATAAGGACCTATCCGAATAATAACTTTGCATCAACGGTTATCGGTGTTGTAAATGCTGATAATAACGGTGATACAGGTATCGAGCTTTATTATAACAATACCCTGAGCGGTGAGGACGGCAGAGTTGTTACTGCTAAGGATGCCAAGGGCAATCTGCTCGAAACAAGCTACGAAACTTATTTTGATGCGATTGAAGGTAACGGAGTTGTATCAACTATTGATGCAAATATTCAGGGCTATCTTGAAAATGCTCTTAATCAGGCGCTTGAGGATACCGGTGCAGCAGGGGTTTACGGAATTGTTATGGACGTAAATACAGGAGCAGTTCTTGCTATGAGTGACAAGCCTGATTTCGACCTTAACGATCCGAGAGTACTGCTTGAGACTACGGATAAAACTGCACTCGAGGGACTTGAACCGGGCACACCCGAGTACAGTCATAAGTATTCAGAGCTTCTTTTTGAGCAGTGGAACAGCTTTTGTGTAACTAGTACCTATGAGCCGGGCTCAACCTTCAAGATATTTACCGCCGCTGCGGCGCTTGAAGAGGGGGTTGTAAGTCTTAACTCCACCTTCAACTGTACCGGTGCATACCGTGTTGCAGATACAACCTATCACTGTGCAAATCTTGCAGGTCACGGACATCAGACCTTTACGAAGGGACTTATGAATTCATGCAACCCTGTTTTTATTGATGTAGGTCAGAGGCTTGGCGTCAAGACCTTCGGTAAATACTTCGACGCCTTCGGATTCAATGAAAGAACAGGTATAGATGTTGCAAATGAGGCTTATCCGGTTGTCCATAATCCTGATAAGATGAGTATAGTTGACCTTGCCAGTACTTCCTTCGGTCAGACGATAAGAATAAGTCCTTTACAGCTTATAACCGCAACCTGCGCCATAGCGAACGGCGGTAATCTTATGAAGCCTTATCTCGTCAAGAGTATAGTTGATGCAGAGGGAAATATTATTTCAGAGACAGAGCCTACCGTAAAACGCAGAGTAATCTCTGAAAGCACTGCCGAAACCGTACGCTCAATGATGGAAGCGGTAGTTGAAGGCGGTACGGGTAAAAATGCATATATAGCCGGCTACAGAGTTGCAGGAAAAACAGCGACGGCTGAAAAGCTTGATGAAAAAAATGATGAGGATGTTTATATAGCCTCTTTTGTATGCTTTGCTCCTGCAGATGATCCGCAGGTTGCAATACTTGTCGGTGTAGACGATCCTCCGGGAGATTACAGAGGCGGCGGTGTTCTTGCCGCACCTATTGCCAAGGAGGTAATGGAGCTTACGCTTGATTATATGAATGTAGAGCCTCAGTATACGGCAGATGAGCTTGCGGCAATCAGCCGTACAACTCCCTCGCTTATCGGTCAGGAGGTTTCTGCGGCAAAAATTTCAGCAGCAAACGGCGGCTTTACAACAAGAATTGTGGGTAACGGAAGCAGTGTTGTTTCTCAGGTTCCCACGGCAGGGGAGGTAATACCCGAGAACGGTGTCATAGTTCTTTATACAGAGAATGATATGGAGGCTCAGCAGGTTCAGGTTCCCGACTTTACAGGTCTTAGTGTTAGTCAGGTGAACAAGCTTGCAAACGAATCGGGTATAAACGTCATTTTCTCAGGTCCTACGGATAAGGCGGGGATAACGGCGTATAAGCAGAGTGTGAAAGCGGAAGGTTATGTAGATGCAGGTACCCGCATAACGGTGTACTTCAGAGAAGAAGATATTGCAGTTGACTGACGGAGGTAGTTATGCTTATTTCCCGCTTACTTGAAGCAGCAGATATATTGTATAAAGGAAAGGATGCAGACGTAAACTTTATAACAGATGACTCACGTAAATGTACAAGAGGAACTGTTTTTGTCTGCGATAAAAATTCGGATTGCTATATAGAGGATGCTTTTAAAAACGGAGCAGAGCTTGTTATCTGTGAAAGTGAGCAGGAAAATGAGCGGTGTATAACCGTTTCAGATGCAAAAAAAGCCTACGCTCTTTTGTGCAGTGCTTTTTTCGGCAACGCTCACAAAAGACTCAGGCTTATAGCGGTTACGGGCACAAACGGAAAAACCACCACGGCAGGAATGCTTTACAGTATATTTACTGCCGCGGGAAAGAAATGCAGTCTTATATCTACGGTGGAAAATATAATATCGGGTGAAAGCAGGCAAGCTGATTTTACTACACCCGAATGCTTCTCACTTCACAGAATGTTCCGGGACATAGCCGAAAGCGGCACAGAGTACTGTATAATGGAGGCTTCATCCCAGGGAATCAGCGAGGGGAGACTTTACGGACTTCATTTTGATGCAGCGGTGTTTACGAATCTTACCGAGGATCATCTGGATTTCCACGGCACCTTAGAAAACTATAAAAATGCAAAGCTCAGTCTTTTTTCACGGTGTGACAGGGCTGTAATAAACAAGGATGATCCTTTTTCGGGAGAATTTATTTCAGCGGCATCGGGCAGGGTTATAACATATTCAGCAAGGCTTGATTCTGCGGATTTCACCGCAAAATGTATAAAATACGAGGAAAACGTTACCGATTATGCAATTGTCGGTGACAGTATGATACACAGAATAAAGCTTCAGGTGCCCGGTGAATTCAATATACTCAATTCTATGGCGGCTATCGCTGTAGCAAAGGGTGAGGGTATTTCTCTTGAGGCGTGTGCGGCTGCTCTGAGAAGCTTTTACGGAGTAAAGGGCAGAATGGAAATTATGAATATAAATGCTCCGTTCCGTGTAATAATAGATTATGCCCATACGCCTGACGGAATAAAGCAGACACTTCTTTCACTTAAAAGCTTCAAAAAAAGCAGGGTTATCACCGTTTTCGGTTGCGGCGGTGACAGGGATAAGAGTAAAAGAGCAGTAATGGGTGAAACAGTGGCGAGACTTTCCGATGTTGCGGTAGTAACAAGCGATAATCCGCGTACTGAGAAGCCGGAAAAGATAATTGACGATATTCTTGAAGGGATGAAAAAGGTTAAAATTCCGGTGTATATACAAAAAAACAGAGCAAAAGCAATCGAATATGCCTTGAAAACGGCGCAAAAGGATGATATTATTTTATTATGCGGAAAAGGTCACGAAAACTATCAGATCATAGGGGATGAGAAAATACCTTGCGATGAAAGGAAGATAGTTGTTGACTGCCTTAACGGTGTATAATTGAAAGGATGTTTTTAATGAACGAGATTATAGCGGTTTTAATTTCTCTTGCAGTTTCTTTTGCACTTACTGCGGTGCTGGGATATTTCCTTATTCCCGTGCTTCATAAGCTGAAATTCGGTCAGAATATTCTTACCGATATCGGCCCCAAGTGGCATGCAAAAAAGCAGGGCACACCTACAATGGGCGGTATAATGTTTATTATCGGCTCGGTTGTTGCGACTTTAGTTGCTCTTGTTGCTTGCAGAATAGGCGGCGTTGATATTTTCAGCAATTTTACCCAGATAAAGCATCAGCAATATACAAGGCTTATTGCAGGTGTGCTTATGGCTCTTATGTTTGCATTTGTCGGCTTTGCTGATGACTATATCAAGGTTGTTAAGAAAAGAAACCTTGGTCTTACCGAGATTCAGAAAACAATTCCGCAGGTGCTTATAATAGGCGGATATCTCGCCTCTCTTGCAATCTGCGGTAGCACAAGAATGTATATACCCTTCTATGGTATACTCACACTCGACAGTGTTCCGGGTATGATATTCTTCTTCATTTTCGGTATCTGCGTAATTTACGGTACAATCAATGCCGTAAACTTCACTGACGGTATAGACGGACTTTGCGGCAGTGTAACGATTCCTGTAGGTGTAGCCTTTACTGTTATGGCTCTTATGATGAAGAACACCTCGGTCAGCATTCTCGGAGCTGCTCTTGCAGGTGCCTGCGCAGGTTATATTATCTGGAATCACTATCCTGCAAAGGTAATGATGGGAGATACAGGCTCAATGTTCCTTGGCGGTCTTATAGTTGCACTTGCATACGCTATCGAATGCCCGCTGATTCTTCTGCCTGTAGGTATTGTATACGTAATAGAGGCACTGTCTGACGTTATTCAGATAGGCTCAATCAAAATCCGTAAGAAAAAGGTGTTCAAGATGGCACCTATACATCATCATTTTGAAATGTGCGGCTGGAACGAAAAGAAAATCGTTGCAGTGTTCACACTTGTCAGCACTATCGGCTCAGCAATCGGTATAGTGCTTATCTATACCGTAATCTGACGGTTATAAACAGGACTTCATCGTAAGTCTCAAAAGGAGGAACGCATCATGACAGATAATAGGGTGAGGAGCGCAGGAAGAAATCCCCGCAGGAAATTTTCCACGAATATTATTCAGCGCGGCAGCTTCGACCTTGTTTTTGCCTGTACGGTCCTTCTTCTTTTTACCTTCGGTATAATAATGATGTATTCGGCATCCTACGCTTATTCAGCGTCCAATAAGGGAGGGGCGAATGCACTGTTTTATTCACAGCTTAAAAATGCGGTGATAGGTTTTGCGGGATTGTTTATCCTGAGTAAAATAGACTATAAGCTTTATAACGGACGCTTTGCTCTTATAGCATACGGCGGCACTCTGTTTGTTCTTATTGCAACGCTCATACTGAATATAGGTAAAAGCGAAAAAAGATGGATAGAGATCGGAGGCTCATTTCAGCTTCAGCCTTCCGAATTTGCCAAGCTTTCACTGATACTTGTTCTTGCATATGTGCTTTGTGTTTTGCAAAAGCCCCTGAGAGTACCTTTAAGAAGGTCGGCTGAGAATGACGGTAAAGAAGCAAAAGATGTCAGAACGCTTTTCGGCTTTTTAAAGATAGCAAAGAAAAAGAAGCTCAGAGCCAAATTCGACCCAAAGGCTGACGGCTTGACCGGATTTGAAGCGAGAATATTCGGCTTTGGCAGAAATCCCTTCAGAGCCTGTATAATTGCAGTCTTTGTTATAGGCAGCTATTGTGTATTAATCTTTCTTGAGAGCCATTATTCATGCACGATACTGATGTTTGCCATGGGTGTGTTTATGCTGTGGCTGAGCGGCACGAGAGCTAAGTATTTTGTGTGGTTAGGCGTAGGTGTCGGTGCCGTTGTAGCGGTGGTACTGCTTAATCCGTCGATACTCGAGAAGCTGGGTGGCTTCGGTGCGGAAAGAATCAGTGCATGGCTTGAAAAGGATAACGGAAGCTGGGAAAGATACCAGACCGTAAACGGACTTTATGCAATCGGTTCAGGCGGACTCTTCGGTGTGGGACTCGGAAACTCCAGACAGAAGCAGCTTTACATTCCTGAGCCTCAGAATGATTTTATTTTCCCTGTTATCTGCGAGGAGTTAGGCTTTATCGGAGCGGTGCTTGTGATTCTTCTTTTTGCCGTTCTTATATGGAGAGGCTTTGTAATAGCAAGACGTTGTCGCGACTATTTCGGTTCTCTTGTGGTTATGGGTATAATGATACAGGTTGCACTTCAGGTGATAATCAATATATGTGTTGTAACGGACATTTTCCCGAATACAGGTATAGCTCTTCCGTTCTTCAGCTACGGCGGTACGGCTCTGATAGTACTGCTTTGTGAAATGGGAATAGTGCTTTCCGTTTCGAGAAGCTCATCACTTGAAAAAGAATAAGAAAGTAATAAAAGGGGAGTAAAAGATATGAAAATTCTTTTTGCCGCCGGCGGTACCGGAGGTCATATAAATCCGGCACTTGCAGTAGCAGGTGTTATAAGAGAAAAGCATCCCGATGCTGAAGTTCTCTTTGTAGGAACAAAGGATAAAATGGAGGCAAGGCTTGTACCTGCTGCAGGCTTTGATTTTACAACAATAAAAATATCAGGCTTTCAGAGGAAAATCTCGATAGTAAATCTTTTCAGAAATCTTCTTACGGTATGGTACCTTCTTACCTGCAACGGCAGAGTAAAGAAGATACTGAAAAGCTTCAATCCCGATGTGGTTGTGGGCTTTGGCGGCTATGTCAGCGGACCCGTTGTAAGAATGGCGGCAAAAATGGGTATTCCCACTGCAATTCACGAGCAGAATGCCTATCCCGGTATTACTAATAAAGCTCTTGCCAAGGTTGTTGACAGGGTTATGCTCACTGCTGCAGAAGCTGAGAAATATCTTGAGGCTAAAAATCCCGTTACGGTTACGGGCCTTCCCGTAAGAGGCGAGATGCTCAGAGCTGACAGAGATATAAGCAGAGCGAAGCTTGGCATAAAGGATAATCAGAAGCTTATTCTTTCTATGGGCGGAAGTCTCGGTGCAATGACTATAAATAATGCTATGGTTGACTTGATCTCCGAGCATAGCGGTAATAAAGAGCTTTATTTTCTTCATGCTATGGGCCAGTATGGCCTTTGGGTACCCGAGAAGCTCAGAGAAAAGGGCGTAGACACAGAAAACTGTTCAAATGTAGAAATACGTGAATACATAAGTGATATGGATGTATGTATGTCTGCGGCAGATCTTGTGATATGCCGTGCGGGAGCAAGCTCACTTTCGGAGCTTCAGGCTCTCGGTAAGGCTTCAATACTCATTCCTTCTCCCAATGTTGCCGAAAATCATCAGTATCATAATGCAATGGCTCTTGTAAATAAAAACGCGGCAAGAGTTATTGAGGAAAAGGAACTGACAAAGGAAAAAATGAACGAGCTTTTCCTTTCACTTATTAAAGATGATGCACTTAGAAAAGAAATAGAAGAAAATGCAAAGTCTATGGCGGTAAGCGACGCCAAGGAGAGAATAGCAGATATTGTTATTTCTCTCATAAGAGCATAAAAAACGCTGTAAAAATCACTTGTTTTCACTCTTTTGCATATCATAGGGTGAAGGGTGTGGTTTTATGCAGAGCGTTATTATAGACGGAGGCAGACAGCTTTACGGTGAAATTGATGTGCAGGGCTCGAAAAACAGCGCCTTGCCCATTCTTGCCGCAACCGTACTTATCGACGGTGTGAGTGTAATTCATAATTGTCCCTTGCTCAGCGATGTTGATGCCGCGGTCAGTATTTTGCGCTACCTCGGCTGCAAGGTTGAAAGGAGTAACCATACGGTTACTGTTGACTCAAGTGGTATATCAGGCTACAGAATACCCGACTGTCTGATGCGGGAAATGCGCTCATCAATAGTGTTTCTCGGTTCGGTACTCGGAAGAACGGGAAAGGCAGAACTTTCCTCTCCGGGCGGATGTGAAATAGGTCTGAGACCTATTGATCTGCATCTCGGGGCATTGAAAAAGCTGGGTGCGGAGATAGAGGAAATTTCAGGAGAAATAATATGTTCAATGCCAAAAAGGAAGACGGACTGTGCAATAAGTCTGTCTTTTCCAAGTGTAGGAGCAACTGAGAATATCATACTTGCATCGGCTTTATCCGAGTGCAGGACGGTTATACACAACGCCGCCAGAGAGCCTGAAATCAGCGACCTTGCTAAATTTTTGTGTTCTGCAGGGTGTAAAATAGAGGTCGGTTCTGACGGTGATATAGTTATTGACGGTGTGCAAAAACTTCACGGATGTGAGCACAGTGTTATTCCGGACAGAATTGTTGCGCTTACTTATCTTTGTGCCGGTGCTGCGGCAGGCGGAGAGCTTATACTCAATAACGTTGACGTCAGACACTTCAGCTCAGTGCTGCCTTTACTTGAAGGCACCGGATGCAGGATAAAGGAGTACGGTACGAACGTAAGCCTTGAAATGAAAAAACGTCCCGCATCAATGCGTGATATACGTACAATGCCTTACCCGGGCTTCCCCACAGATGCACAGGCTCCGTTTATGGCGGTTGCGTGTGTGGCAAAAGGTACGAGTGTAATAGTTGAAAATATATTTGAAAGCCGATTCAAACACGTAGGTGAGCTTTCGAGACTTGGTGCAAAAATAAAAATCGAGGGCAGGGTAGCCCTGATAGACGGAGTACCGTCCCTTCAGGGAGCAAAGGTAGTCTGTCCTGATCTGAGAGGCGGAGCGGCACTGATTATTGCAGGTCTTGCGGCTCAGGGACGTACGGTGATAACGGGTCTCGGTCATATTGACAGAGGCTATGAAAAAATAGAAGAAAATCTCAGTCTCGCAGGTGCGTATATATCAAGACGTACTCTTGTGAGTGTTTAAAATACAGAAAGTTCAAAAAGGAGGCTTGGCAAATGGCAGATAAAAACAAAGGTGTTTCTGAAACCTTCGGCAAGTATACGCAAAGCAGTAAGGACAGAAGCGGAAAGGTTGCCGGCCCCAGAAATATAACCTCGGATATGTGGACTCCGATCAGTACAGGTCAGAGTGATGAAAGGTCGGCAAAACAGCCTGAAAGGATACAGCATAAGAAAAGTGAATCTCCATATTCCGAAAAGGAAGCTCAGAAAAGAAAGAACACCTCGGGTAAGAAGCCGGCTTCACAGCAAGGTCTTATTTCGGAAGGACGTAAAAAGCAGGATGATAAAAAGAAGAAAAAGCCTGTAAAAAAATCAAGAATACCCAAGGGCAGACCCGTATCCGAATTGGGAGAAGAAAGAAGCAACAGAAAAAATCCGAAAAAATCCGGAAACGTACGCCGTCAGCAGCAGCTCAGCAGAGCGGAACGTGATTATGAAGACGGAATCAGAGAGGGTAAATCTCCGGGAGAGCTCAGCAAGGAAAGAGCGGGACACAAGCGTAAAAGAAGAGTAAGACAAAATGTTATTATAATAGTGGTGTTTCTTGTGTTTGCTCTTGCTTTTGCAGGAGTATATACCTATTCTAAAGGAGCTCCTATAGGCGAAATAACCGTTGAAGGAGACAGTATTTACTCAACAGAGCAGATTATTTCTGCATCAGGTATAGAGATCGGTGTCAATATGCTTTCTCTGAGACAGGCGGATATAAACGGAAAGGTATGTGCATCACTTCCGTATATACAAAGCGTTCAGATAAAAAGGAAGCTCCCCGATAAGCTTATAATTACAGTTACGCCTACGTCAGACAGACTTATTCTCGTGAATAAAGAAAAAGAGAGTGTTGTGGTTGACAGGAGCGGCAAAATTCTGCGTGACGGAAAGGGTGTAAAGCTTTCCGACGGTGTTTACAGAGTTTACGGCGTGGAATGGGAAGACTCTGTACCGGGTACTTTGCTTAAAGTCACGGCTGAAACAAAAGATAAGTACGACCTTGCAACGACGGTTGCAGATGCTTTTGAAAAAGAGGGTGTTATCCTCAGAGGTACAGTTAATGTTTCCGACAGTAATGAAATAAGAGTATATTATAAGAATACAGATACGGAAACAATGATTTATCTTGGAAAACGTTTCGGAATTGAAGAGCGCGTGGCTTTTGCCTGCGACGTGTTTGATTCTTATGCTGTAGGCAAAAAGGGCTATATCAATGCCCGCAGTGATGTTCAGGTAACCTTCGGTGAAGGCTCGGCACAATAAAATCACCGTTTTTGAAAGAATTCACAAAAATATAAGAAAAAAACAGAAATCTAATACAAGAATATTCTTGTAATTTCTTAAATAGTATGGTATAATCCTATAGATAATAAGGTAGTATGCCCTTTGATTGCATACGGCTTGATTTGATTTGTACCAATTTTGATATATTACAGGAGGAAGTAAAATGGCATTTATTATTGATAACGAAAACATTGCTTACAACCAGATTAAAGTAATCGGTGTCGGCGGTGGCGGCGGAAACGCTGTTAACGGAATGGTTGAGTCAGGTATTATCGGTGTTGAATTCCTTTCAATCAACACTGACAGACAGATTCTCGAAAATTCAAAGGCAACACATAAGATTCAGATCGGTGAGAAGGTTACAGGCTGCATGGGTGCAGGCGGTGACCCTGCAATCGGCAGAAAGGCAGCAGAGGAAAGCCGTGACGTAATTGCTGACGCACTCCGTTCAACAGATATGGTATTTATTACCGCAGGTATGGGCGGCGGTACAGGTACAGGTGCAGCTCCCGTTGTTGCTGAAATCGCAAGAGAGCTCGGTGCACTTACCGTAGGTATCGTTACAAAGCCCTTCAAGTTTGAAGGCAGAAAGAGAATGAAGCAGGCTGAGGACGGTATCAGAGAGCTTGAAAAGCATGTTGACAGCCTTATTGTAATCCCCAACGAAAGACTTAAGCTTTTAGGTGACAAGAGTCTTAGCATGAAGGATGCATTCGGCAAGGCTAATGACGTACTTTGGCAGGGCGTTAAGAGTATTTCAGACACAATCAAGGTTCCCGGTTATATTAACCTTGACTTTGCAGATATCAAGAGCGTTATGAAGGATGCAGGTCTTGCTCACATGGGTATCGGTCGCGGCAGAGGCGCAGACTGTGCTGCTGAGGCAACAAAGCAGGCTATCACAAGCCCCCTTCTTGAGACTGCTATCGACGGTGCAAGCGGCGTTATCATCAACGTTACCTGCTCATCGGATATGTCACTTGATATGATTGAGCAGGCAGGCTCACTTATCGCAGATGCAACACATCCCGATGCAAATATCATCTTCGGTTCCGTATTTGATGAGGATATGGGCGATGAAATGCTTATTACTGTTATCGCTACAGGCTTCGGTATCGAAGAAAATGCAAAGACAGTTGCTTCAGAGGTAGCTCAGGCAGCAGCTCAGCCCGTACAGAAGGCAGCAGCTCCCGAATTTATCAGCCAGTCACCCAGAAAGGATTCAACTTCCATTTTCACATCAATGGATCCTGAAACACTTGATTTTGCATCAACAAAATTCGGTCAGAGCTTCGTATCTATTTTCCAGAAGGCGGCAGAAGCAAACGGCATGAACAACGTAACCGCTGCTGATTTTGCTCCTGTTCAGGCTCCTGTTGCAGAACCTGCAGCACCCGCTCCCGTAGAGGCTGAACCTGCAGCTCCTGCTAAGAAGGCTGAATCAATTTTCGATGATACAGATGATGATGACAGTGATATTCTTCCTGTTTTCAAGGGTAGAAATATTTTTGGCAACAACTAAACGATTAAATAACAGTCAGGGCAGATGTACGGTCTGCCCTGATTTTGCTTTTTGGAAAAAAGACTTGTTTTAATTGTAAATATTTTGTTTTTTACTTGACCTTTTCACCATAATCTGTTAATCTATACTATGTATTAAAATACTATCAGTAACTATGCGATTTTTTTCGGAGGTTTTCCTATGAATACAAAAAACAGCAAGTCGGCAATACTTGTAATTATTGCCCTAATAGTGGTATGTATAGGTTCTTACATAGGTGTCAATGCCGTACTGCAGAAGGATAATGTTCCTCCTCCGGCAAAAACAACATTACCTCCCACAACTCAGGCTCCCTCAGGTTCAGATACTGATGTTACTGATCCTACAGCTCCGGTTGATCCTACAGATCCCACGGGAAGTACAGGCGACCTTCCTGCAATAATTATTACGGATCCTTCGGCAAGCACAAATCCGAGCGAATCAACTGATCCTACTGTTTCAACTAATCCTACTGTTTCAACTGAGCCTACCGATCCCAAGGTTCCCACTGTAAGTGAGGTTACTGATCCTTCGGTTCAGCCGAGCACAAAGCCTTCGACTCAACCTTCAACTCAGCCGAATAACCCTTCACAGGGCGGTACTGAAAACGGTGCTATCTTTGACGACGGACTCGGCGGTTATCAGTACGATCCTGACGGTAACTTCTATTATACAAGCAGCGACCCCTGGCAGCGTTACGGCGGTTATAATGAGCTTTACGACCTTGGCGCTCCCTTCGTGGGCATCTTTATGGATACAATGAGACTTAAGTTTGAATACGCCGGAAAGGACTGGCTGATTCAGTTCTGGAAGGGACAGTACGGCTATCTCTTTGTAGGTCACGAAATCGGTGTTTATACAAAGCCTAAGGACAGAGAATATGAGCATTACGATGCTTTGACAGAAAATGACGAAAATGCTCTTTATATGTCAATGACAGGCTATCGTAACGGTGAGGAGCTTTATTCAAGAGAATACGGCAGATACTGGTGGTGTACCGGTTTCGTACCTGGAAGACTTGAGTCTATGGCAGACCGTTCCGAGCTTTCTTTAAGCTGCAGAATCACCGCTAAGGACTACGCTATGCTTCTTGCAATTTGCGGAGCACTCAAGGAAAACGGCTATGAGCTTGGCGAAAATTTCACAACACAAGGTCTTGATGTTTACATAACTTGGTAAAATTATTGACAATATTCGGAAAATCTATTGTAAAATAATACAATATATAGTATAATATTTCGGATAGGAAAGTATATTTACAGTTTTTACTGTTTATATAAATATTATGAAAGGATGGACAAAACGTGAAAAAGTTTCTTGGTGTAATCGTTGCAGTAGTGCTTTGCGTATCAATGCTTGCAACATCAGCTTCAGCAGCATCAGACCTTGAATCAATTTTAGAGGGTGTGGATCTCGGCGGCCTTTCAGCTTCTGATATCGAAAGCATTCTTGGTGATCTTGATCTTGAAGATGTTGATTTTGAAGAGCTTCTTGCAACCCTTGAGGGTGATGATGCAATTTCTGTTGACCAGATTGAAGATATCGTACAGGATATGAATTCTGTTCAGGCTTCAAATTCAGGTAACGGTACTGCTTCAAACAGCTTTGATCTTACATCAATTATCAAGCTCATTCCCGTTGACGAGCAGACTTCAAACATTCTTACAGGTGTTGTATCGGCTCTTTCAGACGGCGGACTTGAGTCTCTTATGAGCACTGTTCTCGGTACCTTCAACGGTAGCGGTATCAGCCTTGCTTCATATCAGACAGGCGAATTCAACATCGCTCAGCTTGCTGAATCAGCAACACAGTCAACTGCTTCAATCGTTGATATGATTTTATCAGCACTTGAAGGACTTGGTCTTGATACAACATTGATCGAAGGCTTACTTGACAACGAAATCGTTAACTTCTTCGCAAACCTCTACATCGGCTTCATCGGTAAGGTTCCTTCTTCAACAGTACCTCCTGTTGTAACAACAAAGCCTCCGAAGACAGGTGATACATCTGCAGTATTAGTAGCACTTGGCACTCTTGTAGCAGCATCCGGTGCAGCATTCGTTTGTATGAAGAAGAAGGAAGAGGAATAATCTTCCGAAATCTCTTTTAACTTTTTATAAAAAGCTATAAACGGAATGAAAAGTACTCGCTCAGGCGGGTACTTTTTGTTGTTGACAAATTTTTTTCAGGGTGTTATAATGGCTTCAGCAAATGAGGAAATACGGGTGAGAATCCCGAGCAACAGCCATTGCCGTAATCGCTTGTCGTAAGTCGGAATGCTCATTTGCCTTGCATATCGTACTGTACTTTCGGGTAATGGAGAGTGCAACGAAAAAAACTCTGTAAAAGCGGAGTCTTCTTTGTTGTCTTCTCATCGTGTACGGATGGGAAGTATTTTTTTGAAAGGATGTTGCGAAAAAGAGTACGTTTTAAAATCTGAAATCAAAACTTAAAAACAAAGGAGACAGAAAAAATGAAAAAGTTATTATCAATCTTACTGGCAGTTATTATGCTAGTAAGCTTTGCAGCTTGCGGAAAAGAAAAGGTACGTACCGCGACATCGGTGACGGCAGGAGAGGTCGGAGAAGGAAAGACAAGCTTCAGCTTCACGGTTGTTGACGTTGATGGGAATGAAAAAGAGTATACCGTCAGAACTGACAAGACAATTGTCGGTGACGCACTTGTTGATGCAGGTCTCATTTCAGGCGAAGAGGGTATCTACGGTCTGTATGTGAAGACAGTTGACGGTACAACCCTCGATTACAACAAAGATGGCAAATATTGGTCATTATACGTGAATAATGAGCTTTCGCCTGTAGG
>JAZUAZ010000293.1:0-15096 GCA_045638245.1 Acutalibacteraceae bacterium
CGGATTACGTTTACCGCCTTGAAAAGAATTGGCGGGCCGTAATAAAGGATGAGGATACGGTTGTGATTCCCGGTGACATCTCATGGGCGATGAGCCTTGAGGGCGCCGAGGAGGATTTCCGTTTTCTTCATAATCTGCCCGGCAGAAAAATCATCCTCAAGGGTAATCACGATTACTGGTGGACTACCAAAAAGAAGATGGATACTTTTCTTGCTGAAAAGGGCTTTGACAGTATAGAGCTTCTCCACAACAATGCTTTCAGGGTGGGAGACTTCACAATCTGCGGCTCGAGAGGCTGGTTTTACGATGCCCAGACAGGGCTCGACAAAAAGGTAATTGCAAGAGAAGCGGCAAGAATAGACCGTTCCATAGAGGAGGGAAAAAAGCTCGGCGGCGAGCTGTTGGTTTTCCTTCATTATCCTCCGCTTTCTCAGGAGCAGAAGTGCGAAGAGATTATGGATGTTCTTATAAAGCACGGTATAAAAAGATGCTTTTACGGCCATCTTCACGGTGCAAGCTGTCTATATGCGGTACAGAATGAGGTCGACGGAATAGATTTTTCCCTTGTTTCGGCGGATTTTCTTCAGTTTTGTCCCCGGATTCTGGAAAAATTTTAAAAAAACTATGGAAATTTTTATTTAATGTGGTATAATACACAGGTTAAAATGTATATTGGGTTTATATGGATTTGTGAAAACCCAAGGATAGGAGTTCAGAAATGTTAAAATCATCAAACAACGTTGAAACAAATGTTTACGCTCTTGAAATCGCTATTTCAGCAGAAGATTTCGATGCAGCACAGAACAAGGCTTTCCTCAAGCAGAAGAGCAAGATTCAGCTTCCCGGCTTCCGTAAGGGTAAGGTAACACGCAAGATGGCTGAAAACTTCTACGGCAAGGGCTGGCTCTATGAAGATGCACTTGACCTTATCTACGCAGATGCAGTTACAGCTGCAGCAGACGAAGCAGGTCTTGAGGTTGTAGGCACAAAGAGCGCTGATGTTAAGGAAATCGGTGAAAACGGCGTAGAGCTTGTTGTTGAGCTTTTCGTTAAGCCCGAAATCGAAGTAACAGAATACAAGGAGCTCAAGGCTACAAAGAAGAAGGTTGAAGCAACCGACGAAGAAATCGACGAAAGAATCAACCAGCTCAGAGAAAGAAATGCACGTCTCGTAGAAGTTAACGACAGAGCAGCCAAGGATGGCGATATCACAGTTATTGACTTCGAAGGCTTTGTAGACGGTGTTGCTTTTGCAGGCGGTAAGGGCGAAAACTATGAGCTTACACTCGGCTCAGGTCAGTTCATCCCCGGCTTTGAGGAGCAGGTTGCAGGTCACAATGTAGGTGAAGAATTCGACGTTAACGTTAAGTTCCCCACAGAGTACACACCTGAGCTTGCAGATAAGGATGCAGTTTTCAAAATCAAGCTTCACGAAATCAAGGTTAAGGAGCTCCCCGAGCTTGACGATGACTTTGCTCAGGAAGCAGCAGACTGCGACACAGTAGCAGATCTCAAAAAGAGCATCGAAAAGGAAATCAAGGACCACAAGGAAGAAGAAAACTCAAGAGAAATCGAGAGTCAGCTTCTTGAAAAGCTCGCAGAAAATGTAAAGGGCGAAATTCCCGACTGTATGTACGAAACTGAAATCGACAACCAGATCAAGGATATCGACTACAGACTTTCAATGCAGGGCATGAGCTTCCAGACATATCTTCAGTATTCAGGTATGACAATTGAAGCATACAGAGAAAACATGAAGGAAAGCGCAGAAAAGAACGTTAAGGTTCGTCTTGCACTTGAAGCAATCGCAAAGGCAGAGGCTCTTGAGGTTACTGACGAAGAGCTTGAGGCAGAATACGACAAGTTTGCAGAGCGCTATCAGATGGAAAAGGACAAGATCAAGGAGCTTGTTCCCGCTGACGGTCTCAGACACGACCTTCTCAACGAAAAGGCAATCGGCTTTGTAAAGGATAATGCAAAGGTTACAACAGCAAGAAAGCCCAGAGCTAAGAAGGAAGAAGCAGACGCTGAATAATTTAAGGTTAATTTAACCAATAATAGCTACAATAGGGTGGAACTGTAAAATTTGCAGTTCCTCTCTTGGCATTATTATTATTTTTAAGGAGGCAATACTATGGCTTTAGTACCTTATGTAGTAGAACAGACAAACCGCGGTGAACGCCAGTTTGATATTTATTCAAGACTTCTCAATGACAGAATTATCGTGCTTTCCGATGAGGTGAACGATACAACAGCATCACTTGTTGTTGCACAGCTTCTTTTTCTTGAAAGTCAGGACAGTGAAAAGGATATCAGCTTTTACATCAACAGTCCCGGCGGCTCGGTAACTGCAGGTATGGCTATTTATGATACAATGCAGTATATCAAGTGTGATGTTTCAACTATCTGTATGGGTCTTGCCGCAAGTATGGGCGCATTCCTGCTTTCCTCAGGTGCAAAGGGCAAGAGATACGCTCTTCCCAACAGTGAGATTATGATTCATCAGCCCTCAGGTGGTGCAAAGGGTCAGGCAACCGACATCAAGATTGTTGCAGATCACATTCTCAGAACCAAGGCAAAGCTTAATAAGATTCTTGCTGAAAACACAGGCAAGGATATTGATACTATTGCTCAGGATACCGAGCGTGACAATTTTATGACCGCTCAGGAGGCTCTTGAGTACGGTCTTGTTGACAAGGTGCTTGACAAAAGAGACTAATCTTTCTTAAGAAGGAAAACACACAAAGGGGTTTATTATATGGCGCGCGACGGTGACATCAAAGAAAAATCCGTTAGATGTTCTTTCTGCAAAAAGACCCAGACAGAGGTTAAAACTCTTATTGCGGGTCCCGGTGTATATATCTGCGACGAATGTATTGATTTCTGCCGCAATATAATTGAAGACGAAGCGCAGGAGAACCAAAAGGAAAAAAACACACAGCCCAACACATTGAAGAAGCCTCATGAAATAAAGGCACTTCTTGACGAGTACGTAATCGGTCAGGACGAGGCAAAAATGGCTCTGAGTGTAGGTGTTTATAATCACTACAAGAGAATCTATATGGGTTCTGACAGTGATATAGAAATTACAAAGAGTAATATCCTTATGCTGGGTCCTACGGGTGTAGGTAAGACTATGCTCGCTCAGACCCTTGCAAAGATTCTTGACGTACCCTTTGCAATAGCTGATGCCACAACTCTTACCGAGGCAGGCTATGTAGGTGAAGACGTTGAAAACATTCTTCTCAGACTTATTCAGGCTGCGGATTTCGATGTTGAAAAGGCTGAAAGAGGTATTATATACGTTGACGAAATCGACAAGATCGGAAGAAAAGGCGAAAGCACTTCAATTACCCGTGACGTAAGCGGTGAAGGTGTTCAGCAGGCACTTCTCAAGATTCTTGAAGGTACTGTTTCAAACGTACCTCCTCAGGGTGGCAGAAAGCATCCTCAGCAGGAGTTTATCCAGATTGACACAACAAACATACTTTTCATCTGTGCAGGCTCCTTTGAGGGCATTGAAAGAATAGTTGAAAAGAGAATGGGCAATTCGGGACTCGGCTTCGGTGCTAAGATAAAGAGCAAGCAGGAAATAGAGGAAAGCAAGATAATGCACAAGGTTATCCATCACGACCTTGTAAAGTTCGGACTTATCCCCGAGCTTGTAGGCCGACTTCCTGTTATCACTGCTCTTGACGACCTTGATGAGGCATCACTTATCAGAATTATGTCTGAGCCTAAGAATGCTCTTATCAAGCAGTATCAGTACATCTTCTCTCTTGACGGTATTGAGCTCGAGTTTACAGAAGATGCTCTTAAGGCGATTGCAGAGAAAACCCTCAAGGCAAAAACCGGTGCAAGAGGACTCCGCTCTATTATGGAAAAGCTTCTTGTAAAGTATATGTACGACCTGCCTTCAGCAGGCTATGAGGGTAAGCTCTTAATCACTGATGAGGCTGTCAAAGAGGAAGCGGATGCGATTTTTGAAGCGAATAGCCGTATTTCCGATAAAAGAGCCGATAAGAACAGGAAAAAATCCTCTCAGGCTATTGACTTTTAAATCGGTGTTGTGATAGAATACCATAGTATAAAATTATCGGAGGTTTAAGAGATGACTGGTCTTCAATATGCATTATCAATTTTAAGTATCATAGTATCAATCGTTATTATCGTTCTTGTATGTCTTCAGGAAAGCAAGCAGAAGGGTCTTTCAGGCGCAATCGGCGGCGGAGCAGACACATTCTTCGGCAAGAATAAGGGCAGAACTATGGAAGCAAAGCTTTCATTCTTCACCAAGATTTTCGGTGTTATTTTCTTCATCCTTGCTCTTGTATCAGCACTTCTTTTCCTTTTCGGAGTATAAGAAAAACATAACAGAATTTTCCTCACTCTCAGGAGTGAGGATTTTTTTTATGCATTTTCCGACATAATATCCTTTGGATTTAAACTATAATAATAACGGTGATGCTTATGCAGGTTATTTACGCTGACGTACTCGTAGTGATAAACGTATACATAACATACGGACTTATATCGCTTACAGCCTGCTTCAGCCGTATGAAAAGAAGCCGGGTAAGAATATTACTCGCATCGGTAATTTCCGGTTTTTACTCACTTATTATCCTGTTTCCCGGCATAAGCGAAGGCATAGTGAGTGCAACAAAACTTATTTTTTCTCTCATTCTTCTTCGCGTTGCCTTCGGTAAGGTGAGCAGAAAGCAGAAGCTCAGGCTTTTTGCTGTGTTTTTCTGTGTTAATTTTGCTTTTGCAGGACTTATGATGGCGGTGTGGTTTTTTCTTTCGCCGGATGGAATGTACTATAATTCATCTATAGTTTACTTTGATATTGATACTGTTACTCTGTTGATTCTCACGCTTGTTTGCTATGCTGTGCTTTCAGTGATTCATCGTTTTGTATCAAGTCGTATCCCACCTGATACGGTATATGAATGCAAAATATATATTCACGGAAAAAGCTTTCTGTGCCGCTGCTTTCTCGATACGGGAAACAGTCTCAGGGATTGCTATACTGGGAGCAGTGTGATAATTGTGTACAGAGACGTTTTCAAAGAGATACTGGGAGATAATCCTTTTGAAAGCGAGCTGAAAATAAGGCTCTTACCTCACTCCACGGTATCGGATAGGGGTACTCTTTATGCTTTTACCTGCGAAAAGGTTGAAATCACAGGACTTACAAAAAGCGGTGTTGCTGAAAATATAACGGTAGCACTTACGGATGAAAAAATACGCAGCGGAGGCTTTGACGGAATCCTGCCGTGGGATATATTCGAAAGTACAACTGATGAAAGGGAGAAGAGCTATGCTTTTACAGATTAAGAAATTTTTAAGAGGAGTATGTGCGTTTTTCAAAAAAGAGAGTGGAGACGTATACTACATAAACGGTTCGGATAATCTTCCGCCGCCTCTCAGTAAGGAGAGGGAGGATGAAATTCTCGGAGAAATGGAAAAGGGAGAGCGTAAGAATACAGAGCTTCTCATAATACATAATCTCAGACTCGTTGTGTATATTGCAAGAAAGTTTGAAAACACGGGAATATGTGTTGAAGACCTTATCTCAATAGGCACTATCGGACTTATAAAAGCGGTAAACAGCTTTTGTCCGTCAAGAAAGATAAAGCTTGCAACCTATGCATCACGGTGCATAGAAAACGAAATACTGATGTATATGCGTAAAACCGCGAACAGGAAAAACGAGCTGAGCTTTGACGAACCGCTGAATGTTGATTGGGACGGAAATGAGCTTCTTTTAGGTGATGTACTCGGATCTGATAACGATATAGTAAACAGAAACATAGAATATATGGATGAAAAACGTCAGCTTCTTCGTGTGGTGAGCAGCCTTGAAGAAAGAGAAAAGCAGATAATGACTATGAGGTTCGGACTGTTCGGGTCTAAAGAATACACCCAGAAGCAGGTTGCGGATATGCTCGGAATTTCACAGAGCTATATTTCGAGACTTGAAAAACGCATACTTGAGAAGTTGAAAAAAGAGCTGATTAAGATGGAGTGAGCTGTTCTCGGTTGACTTTTATTCTCTCATAGTATAGAATTATTAAGAAAACAGACAGTCTCTGGAGTTTAAAGGAGTGTATAAAATGGCTTTTGCAGCAGGATTCGGAAAAACAAACGTTGATTTACTTTTTGAAAATATGCCACGGCTTCCCGATGAGGGTGAGGAAATATTCACCGACCGCTTTTCGCTTTGTCTTGGCGGAGGAGTGCCCGGCACGATGGTCACTCTCGGCAGACTCGGTGTGGAATGTAAAACCGTAACAGAGCTTTCTGACGATATGTTTTCTCGCTTTGCTCTTGATGAATTCAGAAAAGCTGGAGTTGAACCCGTAAATCTTTACAAGGGCGACAGAATAGCGGTAAATATAACTGCGGCGGCAATTACTCCCAATGACCGTACCTTCGTTTCTTACGGAAACAGTGAAGGCGGTGTAGGTGAGGATGAGCTTTACAATGCGCTCAAGGGTGCAAAGGTTGCGGCAATGCATGAAAGCTACAACGAGGTTTACCGCAAGCTCAGAGAAGAGGGTACTACCGTAATTCTTGATACAGGATTCGTTGAGGGTATGAGTATTGAAAGCTATAAGCCGATGCTTGAGATTGCCCACTGGTTCCTTCCCAACAGAAAGGAAGCGGTTATAATCACGGGAGAAGAAGATCCTAAAAAAGCGGCTCTTAAGCTCAAGGAATATCTCGACACACCCATTGTAAAGCTAGATAAGGACGGCTGCCTTATTCTCAAGGATGATCAGTATATCTACGTAAAGAGCATAGATGAGTTTGTACGCGTTGACTCAACGGGTGCGGGTGACGCCTTTTTTGCGGGCTTTGCCTATGGTCTTATGCACGATGAGCCTGTTGAAAAGTGTGTACTTTACGGAAATATCACAGGCGGTAAATGTGTAACCGCAGTGGGTTGTACTACTGCATGGTTCAACGAAGAAGAGCTTCTTATGATGGCAGAAAAATATAAGGACAATATAATTTACAACTACTGAGGCTTAAAATGAAAAAGACAGATTATTCAGATTGGCTCATAGTTTCGGATATTGACGGCACTCTCAATAACAAGCGCAGAAAAACGCCACAGGTAAACACTGATGCCATTGACCGTTTTGTGCATACTCTGAAGGGTAACTTCACCCTTGCTTCTGCAAGAGGCGTGGAGTCTCTTACACCTCATTACAGAAATCTTCCCGACGTACAGACACCGGCAATAGTACTCAACGGAGCGGGAATATATGATTTTAAAACGGAGAGTATGATATATTTTGATTCCGTACCGACAAAGGGGCTTGAGGTGGTGCAGTCGGCTATGGATAAATTCCCGACACTTGAAATCGGCTTGTTCGCCGCAGATATGATTTACCTGATAAGACCGAAAGTTCTTTCGCCTGTTATGATGAGACTTGACAGGCTGACACACAAAAAGGTAAAAAAGCTTTCCGATGTTGCCTCGGTGAGCTGCGGCAAAATAATATTCTTCTGCAGGCCATGGGAAAAGCAGAAAATACGCAGATATGTTCAGAGTATTGCGGATGATACACTGTCCTTTATAGATACTACTTCTTTTTCTTTTGATATGGTTAACAGTACTGCCAATAAAGGAACTGCCGTAATGAAGCTCGCAGAACTTCTCGGCGTACCGTCGGAAAATATCGGTGCAATCGGGGATTATTACAATGACCTTGATATGCTTCGTGCGGTAAGCCATCCGGCCTGTTGCGCTCAGGCTCCTAAGGAGCTTCACGAAATATGTGAATTTCACGCCTGTCACTGTAATGATGGGGCTGTTGCGGATTTTATTTCATATATTGAAAATAAATACGGTTCAACCACTTGAAAAAGCTAAGGTATAGTGTTAAAATTGTTTTAAAATAAAAGGAGGATAAAAATATGAAAAAAATATTATCAGTTTTACTTACTGTGACTTTGCTTTTCACTCTTGCAATGCCTGCTCTTGCTGTGGCTGATGCAGAGGAAAACGAATATGACGGTTACCCCGTTGTTGTTGTAAGAGGTATCGCCGTAGGTCTTGAGTACGAGGACGGCAGAGATGCCTTCAATCTTAATACGGGTAAGGTAATAGGTACACTTCTCGAGTGTATTATAACACGCTTTGCTCTCGGAAATGAGGATGCACTTTACGATACCTTTGCAGAAATCGTAAACGATGTTCTTGAACCCTTCTCATGCGATAATGAGGGTAATTCTGTATATCCTGTTACAAATAAGCAGTATACAAAGGCTCTTTCAGAATATCCCAACTTCGGCTATTACAGTCAGACAGAGGGCGGTATAACAAAGGCCGCAGTAAAGAAGTACGGTGCTGAAAACGTATATTTCTTTACCTACGACTACAGAAAATCTCCCGAGATGCTTGCGTGGGAGCTTAATTCTCTTATTGAGACCGCGAAGGCAGACCACAACACAGACAAAGTAAATATTATCTGTGCAAGTCAGGGCTGTATAGTAACAACAGCATATTTATACTACTGCAACGGCTATGACAGTGTAAACAATGCAGTTTATGTTTCAGGCGCACACAACGGACTTGTAGTCTGCGGTGAAGCACTCAACGGTAAAATCAGCTTCAACAAGGATATTATCAAAACAATGGTAAAGGATATGGCCGGCGGAAATATGTTTGTTGATATCCTTCTTGAAATCTTTGATCTTCTCGGTGCTTTTGACGCTCTTACCGAGTACTTCAATAAGTGGGTTTCCGACCATTTTGTACAGGCTAATGACGATGTTCTTCGTGACCGTCTCGGTACTATGCCGGGACTCTGGATGTTCTGTCCCGATGAGTATTTCGAAGGAGCCTATAACAACATTTTCGCAGGTCACGAGGATGATTATCCCGTATGTGAAACGATAAAAGAGGTTGGTGTTTTCAACAGTAAGACTGAGGAAATTCTCGCAACCGCTTATGAAAGAGGAGTAAATATCAGCTTCCTTTCATACTACAACTTAACACCTCCTCCAGTTTATGACAGCTCCACAATGAACAGTGACAGCGTTATTGAAACGGTATGTACCTCAAACGGTGCAACAGTTGCTCCTTACGGAGAAACCCTTTCCGATGAGTATATCGCATCCGTTGCCGACAAGAAGTACGTTTCAGCCGATAAGGTAATCGACGCTTCAACCGCTCTTTACAAGGATTATACCTGGTTTGTAAAGGATGCTATCCACGTTGCCTGCGATTACGGCAGTGAAATGAACGACTTCCTCTTTATGCTTCTTGAATCCGAGGTTCAGCCTACAATAGACACCTTCGCTGAATATCCTCAGTTCCTTATCGCTGACGAAAACGAAGACCTCGAAATCCTTAAATAATCAAAAAAATTACTCCTGCAGTCCGATGGGATTGCAGGAGATTTTTTATTTAAGCTTTTTAATGAGCTTTGCAGTTACAGCAAGAGCGGTACCAGTGAGAAACACCTTCTTTGCAATGCTCACACCCTGGTCAACGGAAGTGGGGGAATGAGTGAAGATGAACTCTTTAAGAGGTGCGTAGGGCTTGAAGTCACAAAGCTCACCCATTGTTACGGTATAAGTTTCAAAGTTTTTCACGTCGTTTTCATCGAGGACGAAAACTCGGACTCCTCTGTTTTTACCGGGGCCGTAGGTGTTGAAGCCTGCCCCCTGAGTATATCCGAGGGTGACACCTTTAAGAACGCGGCTGAAGGAATTTATATGGTCGTGACCGACGTAGAGGGCAAAAATGTCATCGTGCTTTATAATCTCGTCAAACTCACCGTTGTTGATTTCGGGAGAAGCGGGGTTTTCCTTCATAAACTCGCCTTTTGCAGGATTCTCGAGAAGATAATATCCCTTTCTTGAGCGGAAGCCTTCAACGGCGCCTCTTGTATAGAAGGGTACTTTTTTTATAACATCGTAAAACTCAGGGCAGGGTATATGCTGGAAAATCATAGCCGGAAGGTATACGTTTTTCTCACGTGCTTCACTGAGCCAGTTTATTCTTTCCTTGCTCAAAGGCTCGTAAGCACCGTCAGGGCCTTTTTTGCCCGTATCAATAAGATAAAGAGCAAGGACATCATTCTTACCGTCACTGCCCTTGATTCGTACTGTATAAGTACCTTCATCGAAACGGTCACCGTCGAGAGGTTTTACGCAGTTTGTGTGCTTGCCGTAAAAATCAAGCTGAGTAGTTTTACTTACCTTGCAGTCATCATCGTGATTGCCGAAGGTGAATACAAAGGGAATGTTTCTTTTTACGAGAGGCTCAAGAAATGTATCTATACAGATTTCCGCCTTTTTTTCAGCGTCCTGAAGATAGCAGGGGGAGTAGCCCTGAATCTGGTCGCCGGTGAAGACAACAAGGTCGGGCTTTTCCTTTTCGAGAGCAAGGTCAATGAGCTTTACAGTGTCAGGATTGTGCGGAACATCCTCCTGAACGTCAGCAATCTGCATTATTTTAAATTTTCCGTTATTAAAATTGAGATTCATAAAATATATCCGTCCTGATAAATTATAATAAATATAATTATACATTTAATTTTTTTATTTTCAAGGCTGAGAAGGAAAATAGAGAAAAATTCTGATAAAAGGCTTCTGCCTGGATAAGAGAAGCAGGTTAACACCTATGGTGTTTTACGGCATATAATAAAATATAATACTAAAAAGGAGAGGAAGCGAATGAGCTACACATATATAAAATTTGAAAATCAGACCTACGGCGAAAAGGCGGTAAGCCTTCTTGCTCAAAACGGTATTAAAGCAAACCTTCGACGCAATCCCAATCCGAATCATAAGCAGGGCTGTAATTTTGCTTTGTTTGTAAACGGCAATATATGGGATGCCTATGATATAATCATGAAAAACCACATAAAAAACCTTGGCGTAGAAAGCTATCGTGAGAGATTATGATATATCTCGATAATGGTGCTACTACCTTTCCGAAACCTCAGAACGTACTGAAGGCGGTGAACGAGGCGATGAGCCTTTACGGAGCAAATCCAGGCAGAGGCGGACACGCCATGACTCTTAAAGCGGGCAGAAAGGTTTACGAAGCGCGCCAGGCTCTGGCGGAAATGTTTTCCTGTAGTAGTGAAAAGGTAATTTTCTGTGATAACTGTACTATGGCGCTCAATACTGCAATAAGAGGGTGTCTTAAAAAGGGCGACCACGTTATAATATCATCGCTTGAGCATAACTCGGTACTGCGTCCCGTACACGCTATGAAAAATGAGGGGATTATAACCTACGATGTGTTTTACGTAGAGCCGAAGAGTAAAGAAAAAACACTTGCAAATCTTAAAGCACTTATAAAGAAGAACACCTCGGCGGTTATATGCACTGCGGTATCCAATGTTTTCGGCACCGTACTTCCCATTGAGGAGATAGGTACACTTCTGGAGGGTAAGGGTATTCTTTTTATTGTTGACGGTGCTCAGGCTGCAGGAAGTCACAGACTCGATATGAAAAAACACAAGCTTGATATTCTATGCCTTCCCGGACATAAGGGACTTATGGGCCCAATGGGTACTGGAGTACTTTTTATCGGTGACTCTGTTGAGCTTCAGCCTTTAAAATACGGAGGTACGGGAAGCGGCTCTATGAGTCCGGAGCAGCCTGATTTTTATCCTGACAGACTCGAAAGCGGCACCCTTAATCTGCCCGGCATTGTCGGACTCAAGGCTGGTGTTGATTATGTGCGAAGAGCAGGTGTTGAACACATTTCCTGCAAAGAAGCAGAGCTTATAAAGATGCTCAGGGAAGATTTATCCGTCATCAGAGGGCTTACCGTGTACGGTTATATGCACAGCAGTCCCGACACAAATCTTTTATCCTTTAATATAGACGGCTACCACAGTGAAAAGACGGCAGAGCTTTGTGATAAACGTGGGATAGCTCTTCGGGCGGGATACCACTGCTCCTATCTTGCTCATAAAAACTACGGTACAGACCAGACAGGTACTGTAAGAGTCAGTGTCGGGCCCTTCAACACAAAAAATGATATAAAAAATTTATCTTTTTATCTGAATAAAATTGCATTAAGAAAAATTATGTGATACAATAGGTTGAAAAGTATAAAATCAGGTATTTTATAAATATTTTTCTGAAAAATACGGAGGATTGTATGAAGGCTGGAGTTGAAAAAGTTCTGAGTACTGTATGGTCGTTTATCGGCTCGGTTGAGTGGTACGATATTGTTGATATAGTGCTTGTAACCTTTATAATTTACTACTGCATAAAGCTTGTAAGGCAGACAAGAGCATTTCATCTTGTCAAAGGTATATTGTTTATGGCAATAGCCTTTCTGTTGGTGACAGCGCTTAACATGTCAACGGCAAGCTATCTTTTCAGCCGTGTTTTTTCGGATATTGTTATAGTTCTGCTTCTTTTATTCCAGCCTGAAATAAGGCAGGTTGTTGAAAGCGTGGGCAGAGGTGATCTGAAGCGTTATCTCAAGCTTCTGGTAAGAAGCAAAAAAGAAGCCAACGATGAAATTCACAACAGTATCTCAAATATTTCAAAGGCAGTTGCCAATATGAGTGATAAGAAGATAGGTGCTCTGATTGTAATTGAAGGTACCGTTCTTCTCGAGGATATAACAGCCTCAGGTGCAAGGGTTGACTCTGCCGTGAGCGTTCCCATTATTGAAAATATCTTTTTCCCGAAGGCTCCTCTTCACGACGGTGCCATGGTAATCAGGGACAACAGAATACATTCAGCAGGCTGCATACTTCCTCTTACCCAGTCGGAGCTCAGTATTGAACTCGGAACAAGACATAGAGCAGGCGTTGGTATGAGTGAAGCGAGCGATGCTATGGTTATAATTGTTTCCGAAGAGACCGGCAAGATATCTGTGGCTCAGGGCGGAGAGCTTATAAGGGGTCTGACTCTTGGTGAGCTTCTTGCGGCACTTACGGATTTCCTTATTACTGACGAGGGTGAAAAGCCGAGAAGCAGGATAATACGTCGGAGGAAGAAATGATGAAAAAAGGAAAGAAAAGCCTTTCGGAAAAGCTCATATACAATAATA
This sequence comes from Acutalibacteraceae bacterium, assembly GCA_045638245.1. Taxonomy (GTDB): domain Bacteria; phylum Bacillota; class Clostridia; order Oscillospirales; family Acutalibacteraceae; genus UBA6857. Next base: position 13,049 of record JAZUAZ010000293.1, read on the forward strand.
AGTTTGTTATGCTTGTTTCGGTTGTTATGGCTGTTGCAATCTGGGTATCCGTTAAAGTGAACTACAGTACTGAGATAACCAGGGTTGTAAAGGATGTAAGAATCAGCCTTAACACATCAATGTCAGAGCAGACGGGATATAAGGGCTTTATCGACGAAGAAGAGCTTTATGTTGATGTTGAAATATCGGGTAAGGCTTATGATATAAATTCTAACGTAATAGGACAGGACGATGTTATTGTTACGGCATCTGAGGTTTATGTTGATGCTGCAGGCTCCAAGCTTCTTTCGCTCAGCGCCAGAGTGGAGGGTGGCAAGGGAGGAAATACTGCGCAGATAGTTTCCGTAACACCGTCGCAGATAATGGTTTATTATGACAGAGAGATAAGTGAGGAGTTTTCCGTCGAGCCGAGACTCACAAATGACACACAAAAGCTTGTTGATGAAAATTATCATTTCGGTGGCCTTGCTGTAACAAAAAATACGGTTAAGGTAACAGGCCCCGAGGAGATACTTACAAAGATTGATACGGTATATCTTACCGCTACTGTAGATGAATCTGAGTTGCCTTTAAAAAGAAACATAGTTCTTGATTCTCATGCAGAGTTTAATTTCAGAAGTCCTGTAGATCCTCAGTATCTCAAATGGATAAGAGTAGAAGGTGATACACCTGCTATAAATGTTGTTGTAAAAGCAAAAAAGAATATTCCTACAACAATAAAGTATATTAACAACCCTTCGGCGTATAAAGCCGATGATGCGAACGTTAAGATTGATCCTGCAAACGTTACCATCCTCGGAAGTGCTGAGGCTAGCAGCTCTTATTTTCTTGTTCATACAGTGGACTTCAGTGAGCTTTCAAACATAAAGAATGAGTTTGAATACAGCATAGATGAGGTGCAGAGCAAGGAAAAGCTGAGCGATGAGACTGTGGAGAGCTTCAGGGTAACAATTGATTTTTCACATTTAAAAAGCCGTAAATTCAATCCCGATGAATGTACGAAGGTTTATGTGGGAGAGAACGAAGGCTACAACTATGATGCTGATTTTTCAGATTTTGAGAACAACGAAATTATAGTTATAGGTCCCGGTGAAATCCTCTCAGGTCTTACGGCAGAGGATATCAAAATAGAAATTGACGTAGAAAATCTGCTTCAGACCCGTAACAGAAGCAATATTGTGGAGGTTTCAAAAATTTCTATTTCCGATGAATATAAGGCTGATTGCTGGGTTTACGGAACATATACAGTTATGGTAAGCGCTACTCCTGTACCTGTGGTGCAGGCGGAAGAAGCGGTACCGGTGCAGTAAAAAATAAGGAGCAGTCCGAGGACTGCTCCTTTGCTTTATCTGAATGCCTCCATATTCTCAAGAAGAAGCTTTTTTCTGACTATTGTATAGGCAGGGGAGTCAGAGGCCCGTTTCTGAATTTCGTCAGCAAGAAGAGCGGGATTGACGTTTGTAGTACTTCCCGCGGGGAGTACAAGGCTGAGTCTTACTCTGTTTTCATAGGAACTGAGCCTGTAGCTCTTTATGAATTCGATAAGGTTTATATCCTTCATAACCTTGTGTCTGCCTTTTTTACCTAGTTTCTGAACAATCAGCTCATTTCCCGAGAGCATTTCTTTTATAAGGCTGAGAAGTGCATCGGGATTTTTTTCGCAATCGAAGAAAATATCAAATTCACCGTAGGTTATTTCTTTAGGATCGTTGAAGGGATTCTCAACACTTACTATCTCAATTCCGGGAGGCATTGAGCCGACGAGCATATTGAAAATCTCTTCATTGGTGCTTTCGCCCTCGATACGGATATCCATACTTTCGTAAAGGCTTTCCATGCCGAGTGAAAGAGGGAGAGCGAAGGTGAGATAGGGGTGAGGATTGAAGCCTTCTGTATACCATAAGGGTACTTCAGCACGTCTTACGGCACGTGTCATTGCACGCATAAGGTCAAGATGTGACACGTAGCGGCTCATACCCATTTTCTTAAACCATACTCTGACGCATCGCATCACATTCACCTCCGTTTATCATATTACTTCCGCAACC
>JAZUAZ010000294.1:0-7605 GCA_045638245.1 Acutalibacteraceae bacterium
ATCTTCGCTTACGTATTTGTAATTAGGCAAGGATTCAACATCAATTTCACGAAGCACATTGTCAGAAATCATTCTTTCAATCATATAGTCCGAAGGAATGATAATCTCGTAGCTTGCACCGCCGTTTTTGATTTTCGGATACATATCCTCGTTGCTTTCATAGGTAATATAGTTAACCTTGATTCCTGTGAGCCTCTCAAATTCGGCATTGACATCGAGAAGTCCATCCTCATAGGTATCGCTTATATATTCGCCCCAGTTGAAAACGTTGATTTCAGTACCCTCAAGACCACGGTTTTTGTAAAAGCTTTCGTTTTCGTAAGCACTGCAGCTCATTGCCGTGAGACCCAAAACCGCTATTGTAAAAACTGTAAGGAGTAGCTTTTTCATTTTTTGCCCCCCTTATTAAGCTTGTTACTCATTTTCTTATCACCCTTTGCCTGAGCAATATTTATAAGAACAAGAAGAACAAGTATCGCAATAAATATAAGCGTAGAAAGTGAATACATATCGGGAGTAACCCTTTTCTTTGTCATCGAGAAAATTCTGATGGGCAGAGTCTCAAATGAAGGTCCCTGAGTGAAATAACTGATAACAAAGTCATCAAGCGACAAGGTAAAGGACATCATAAGACCCGAGAAAATACCCGTTGAAATCGAAGGAAGTACGACCTTGAAAAATGCCTGTATCGGTGTACATCCAAGATCCATAGCCGCTTCGGGAAGATACTTATCAAGCTGACGGAGCTTGGGAAGTACCGAAAGAATTACATAAGGAAGGTTAAAAGTTACGTGAGCTATGAGCATTGTTGTAAATCCGAGGGCATCGTTTACGCCGATGAGCTTTGCGCAGAAAATAAACAAAAGCATCATAGAAATACCCGTAACGATTTCAGGATTCATCATCGGGATATTAGTAACTCCCATTGTGAGCTGCTTTATCCTCTTGTTTCTGAATGCGTTTATTCCCACCGATGCGGCAGTGCCCATTACTGTTGCAATAAGGGATGAGCTCACCGCAAGAACAAGGGTGTTTGTGAGAGCCTGCATTGTTCCGGCGTCGTGAAGAAGAGACTCATACCAGCGAAGTGAAAAACCGCCGATAACACTTGTACTCGCCGTAGAGTTGAAGGAGAAAACTATCATAACAACTATCGGCGCGTAAAGAAAAATCATAATAAGAGCTACATAAAGCTTTGAGAGAGGTGTCATTTTTGTTTTCATATAAGCACACCTCCGTCATCATCTTCACCGGTAAAGCGGTTCATAACCATCATACAGATAATAATAAGCACCATAAGCACAAGTGAAAGTGCCGCACCTAAATTGTAGTTATTAGCGCTCTTGAACTGCATTTCTATAACGTCTCCGATAAGGGAGAAGGTATTTCCGCCGAGCTTCTTTGAAATATAGAAGGTTGAAACAGAAGGTACAAAAACCATCGTAAAGCCTGAAGCTATACCGGGAAGGCTGAGGGGCAGAATTATATTTTTAAGTACGGTAAACTTATTCGCACCAAGGTCCTCTGCCGCTTCAATAAGATTATGATCCATCTTTGACATGATTGAGTAAAGGGGAAGTATCATATAGGGTATATAGTTATAAACCATACCGAGGACAACCGCTCCCTCTGTGTTTATCATGTGGATTTTAGGAAGACCGATACTGCTCAGAGCGGTATTGATTATACCTGTATCCTGCATAATTATCATCATTGAATAGGTACGTATAAGCAGATTCATCCACATCGGAAGCATAACAAGTACCATCATCGTTCTCTGCACATTTGCCGTTGTTCTTGCCATTATATATGCAAGAGGATAGGCAACAACAAGAGAAATGACCGTGGCTATAAAGCCCAACCATATCGAGTTGAGCATAACATCCTTATACTTTCCTATATCAAGAACATAGTTAAGTGTAAAATTGCCCTGAGAATCCGTCAGGGAGTACACAAGAACAAAAATCAACGGTACAACAATAAATATTGCAGACCACACCATATAAGGTGATGCCGTGAGCTTTGTTCCGAGTGATTTTTTATTCATTTATCACTCCTCCTCTTGCTCCACATCTGAAAGGCGCTCAAGCTCATCACTGAAAGAGCTGTAGTCACCGAACATACCCGAGTATTCACTCTTTTTCATTACGTGAATTGCATCAGGCTCTATCTGTATACCGATTCTTGTACCTACAGGATAGTAATCGGTAGTCTGTATCATCCATTTGAAGTTATCAATGTCAACTATCATTTCGAAGTGTACGCCCTTGAAGGTGTTTGAGGTGATAACACCGCTGATTGTACCTTCATTTACCGGTACAACATCAACGTCCTCGGGACGGACAACAATATCTACACTCTCATTGACCGCAAAGCCCTTGTCGAGGCACTGGAATACTGCGCCTGAGAACTTTGCCTTGAAGTCATCAAGCATAACACCGTCAAGGATATTACTTTCACCGATGAAATCAGCTACGAAAGCATTTTCAGGCTCGTTGTAAATGTCAATAGGAGTACCAATCTGCTGAATCTTACCGCCATTCATAACAACAACGGTGTCGCTCATTGAAAGAGCCTCCTGCTGGTCGTGAGTAACATATATAAATGTGATTCCCATTCTCTTCTGGATATTCTTAAGCTCAACCTGCATATCCTTACGCAGTTTAAGGTCAAGCGCACCGAGAGGCTCATCAAGAAGGAGAACACGGGGTTCGACTGCAAGAGCTCTCGCAATCGCAACTCTCTGCTGCTGACCGCCTGAAAGTGATGCTATGTTTCTTTTCTGGAAGCCCTTGAGATTAACAAGCTCAAGCATCTCGTGTACCTTTTTGCTTATATCCTTTTCCTTCATCTTCTTTATGCGGAGTCCGAAGGCTATGTTTTCATAAACGTTAAGATGAGGAAACAGTGCATAACGCTGAAAAATAGTATTAACCTGCCTTTTGTGAGGCGGAACATTATTTATATCTTTGCCTTCAAAAAGAACCTGACCGCTGTCTGCTTCAAGAAAGCCTGCAATTATACGCAGAGTTGTTGTCTTGCCGCAGCCTGAGGGGCCGAGAAATGTCATAAATTCCTTATCCTTTATTGAAAGGTTTATCTTATCGAGTATAACCTCATCCTCAAACTTCTTTGAAATGTCCTGCAGTCTGATAATTACATTATCTTCCATAAAACTTACCCCCTGAAAAAAAAGATTTCAGCCCTCATTCAAGGCTGATGAAATCCCAAGAAATGCAGACAGCTCTACTCTCTGATTCCCCGGGACTTTTCTTTGTTCTGTTAAGACACAATATAGAACAATTTTTCGCAAATGTCAACAGTTTTTTCGTATTTTTCCGTACAAAATCGGGACATTTTTGAGCCATTTTGTGAAAAACTCTCTTTTTCTCTTTATTGCTCCGTTTTTCTCTGTTTTTCTCAAAAAAACTTTTTTAAAAAAATAAGCACTATCCGCCACGGCAAATACCGTGCAGAAGGTGCTTTTCCAGATTTTATATTTTACTTTCTACCCATTGTTTTATAAGCGGAAGGCTATCCTCGCTCATTTCAAATATTTCCGTAACAATTTCATCCTCGTTACAGTTATCATAAGAATACAACCCGGGATAAACCGAAGCCTTAATAATTTCGGTTTCTTCAAGCTTCTCAATCCAGATACGATAGTTTCTGATATCCTGACCCATACATCCCTTTTCCGGATCGGTACCCACACTTCCGCAATATATATTGTAGCTTCCGCCTATTCTCGAGCCGCCTATAAGCCACTTAAGCAAAGGGATAAAAACTTCCTGATTTGACATATTACACTTCCGTTCTAAACTTTGTATTTAAAATAATAGCAGATTTTTTCAACTTTGTAAATAGCTGATATCATCCTTTCATAAATTCACCTGCGGCGACGGCAAGAGTCTGATTGTAATATCCCCATACGTATCCGATAGGAAAAATAAAAACACACAGAAGAAACCAGCCTATAAAGCTGAATTTCAGCCTGAAGAGAAGCCGTTTTCTTTTTTTCATACTTTCCTGAGAATCGGATATCATCTGTCTGAATGTAATGCAATCCCCTGCTAAAAAATGATATTTCACAAGAAAAAGAGATGCATTGATATTACGGTAAAAACATATTCCGCTAATAAGAAATGCTACCGTACCTAACGCAAAAATAACCGCCACAAGAAAAGACACTCCCTTTCCCGTACAATACGAAAGGAGCATAAAGGACAGTACCGTCGGGAAAAAAGAGATAACCAACCACGCCCCATGAAGCAATTTCAGCTTAAGTGAAAAAACAAGTCCCTGAGTTATTTTAGTCGGCTTTAAATAGTAAAAAACATCCTGCGCCGTGCCACCGTTTTTTTGAGTAAGTCTCAGAAAATATCTGTCGGCACCAAGTCTTACCAACCATCGCACCGCACTGCTTAAGCTCAGAAGCAACAGTGCAACAAACAAATCAGCCAGAGGAACATAATTCGAAATCACAGCCTCTACACGGTTTCTCAAAAATAATTCATACACAAGAACAAAAAAATTTATACACAGCACAAGCATTACCGTAGTACTCACCAGCAGGCTTATAAGTACTACATTATCTATCAGCAGCATTCTGCCCTTAAGTCTCAGCCTTGTTACCATTACAATCCTCCCCGAAATGTATTCGGGTTTAGTTTTGACAAAAAAGAGGAAAAGAAAACAGTCCCCGCAGAAAAATCTGCGGGGATATAAGCTGTCACATACGTCTTGAGAAGGACATACTGTATTGTGTGTCTGCTGAATTTTTTATAAAGCCTTCGGGAATAGATACAGTAATACCGTCAGTTCCTGCAGGAATTTCAAGTCCTGAAAGGGTAATCACAATTTCATAACAGCCCTGACTGTTAAGGGAGGATGAAACCGAACAGGGCGCTTTATATTCGTTACCTGCATAGATAACTGTTGCGTTACCTGAATTTGCCACGATCGAACCGTCCCAACCTGATGCAGAAACATCAAGAATTGCATTCTCAAGGAACACACCCTTTTTATCATTACTGATAGATGAGCTGCTTACCGAAATCGGTCTGGGCATTTTCTGAACCGGATCGGTAGGTGCATCATCTGTAGGTGATGTTATTTCAGAAACAGTAGGACCGGCGTTGTTTGTAGTAGAGCCGCCGTTGTTTGTTGCACCGTTATCAGAACTTGGGATTTCGGTATTATTTGTAACCTGCGAGATATTGACCGGGGGTCTTTCAACGTTATCGGTAAGAGGAGGAACCGATACCGTAGGATAGGTAGGCTCGGTATATTCTGTAGGGATAAACTCCGTAACATATCCCCACTGAGCCATCTTTGCAGGATCAGTTGTAAGAACGATACCGGCAGGCTCTGTAGTGCCCGCTGTTGTCGGCTCGATACTCTGCACATTCGTGTTAAGAGTCGTCTGTTTTTCTTCTTTATCCTTGTTTCCACACGAAACAAAAACCGTGGTTATGGCAAGAAGCAAAAAAATTGCAACAATTTTTTTCACTTTATAGCCTCCTTCAAAATTACTTAGAGACATTATACATATTAAAAGGTAATATGTCAAACGAAAACGCGTTAGTTTATAAAACTTTCAAAATTTAGCTTTATATACACGGCACTTTTCGTCTTTATCTGCGAAAGTACGTCAGTATTTTCTATAAAGCTATCAATTTCTTCGATTTTTTTAATATCGTATGAAACATCTTCGTTACTGTTATCATACATATCGTAAACCGGTCTGAGCTTTTCGGCAAGGTCATTCATACCGATTTTACACAAGGCAGGGATAATGCGACACTTTATAATCTCACCGTTCTGCGAGAAGAATTCCTTTGAGGTTTTATCCTGTACGAAAACATCAAGAGCGTAAATATCCTTTACGTCGTCATTGAGAAGTGAAAATTTACCTTCTATATCCTCTTCCTTCTGAAGTGTAAGCTGATAAGAAAGGGCTATTCCTTCTAAAAGTTCAGCGTTGTCAGCGTTTTCAACAACCTCCTTTGTTATGGGGCGGAATTTTTCCTTAAGCGCTACAAGACGCCTGATTTCCGCCTCCTCAGCCTTATAAAGTGCCGTTCTCTTTCTGTAAGCTTTTGCAGCAAAAAACACAACAACAACAAACACAACACATACGGCTGCGAGCACGCCGAGAAGATATCCGTATTCTTTAAGCCACTGTTCCATTATTATTCCTCCGAGCTACCATCTTCCGCAAGCAAGCGATAGATGTCACCTTTTTTTAATCCTGTTTCTTTTGCCGCTTTTTTTGCAGCCATACTCGAGCTTATGCCCTCCTTCATATAAAGGCGGGCAAGTCTGTATGCATCATCGAGAGTAACCTCTGCTTCGGCTACTTCCTTCTTACCCTCGATAACGATAGCAATCTCACCCTTAAGTGCTTCTTCTGCGTACTTTTCGGCAGCTTCGGCAAGGTCGGTTCTTATTACCTCTTCATATATCTTGGTTATCTCTCTTACAATTGCAATACGACGGTCTCCGAGAGCCTTGTACAAATCGGAAAGGGTGTTGGAAAGCTTGTGAGGAGCCTCATAAAACACCATTGTACGCTTTTCGTCCTTTATTTCCTCAAGGTGAGCCTTGCGGGCATTTTTATTCATACTAAGAAAGCCTTCAAAAGTAAATCTTCCCGTAGGGAGACCTGAAAGAGCTACTGCAGTTGCAAAGGCAGTGGGTCCCGGTACTGCTCTGACAGGAATACCCCTTTCGTGGCAGAGTGCAACGAGATCCTCGCCCGGGTCAGAAACTGCAGGCATACCTGCATCTGTTACTATAGCACAGCTTTCTCCCGCTTCGATTCTGTCGGCTATAAGCTGACCCTTTTCAAAGCGGTTATGCTCAAAATAACTGATAAGAGGCTTTTTTATATTAAAGTGATTGAGAAGCTTCAGAGTTACTCTGGTGTCCTCTGCAGCTATGAAATCTACATTTTCAAGTGTTTCAAGGGCTCTCGGAGACATATCTCCGAGGTTGCCGATAGGTGTTCCGACTATGTAAAGTGTTCCTGACATTTTATACCTCCGTTAAGAAGGACCGATGGCCGAAAGCCGAGGGACCGTTTTTTTGCTTGCTCTATGATGACGCGGGCAAAGCCCTTTTTCTTATTCTACGGCTTCGCGTAACTACTGACTACTTGCTACTGACTACTATTATTGATGTCCGTCCATATAATCTCCGAACATTGCACGGAATTCGTCCGTAGGCTTATTATCCGCACTGAACATAACAAGATTTCTTTCTACGGTTACACTGCTTTTTGAGCCACGCTTTCCTTCAACAAGCACAAGCCACGGTACCGTATCGGCTCTCTGTGTGACAAAACGGATCCGCTTAACCTCAATTCCGCCCTGACGCATGGCAACAATTATATCGCAGAGTCTTTCTGGACGGTGGCACATACAAAATCGCCCGCCGAATTTAAGAAGCTTTGCTGCTGCCGATACCGCATCATCAACAGTGCAGGTAACCTCGTGTCGCGCTATTCTTTCCGCTTCAGCTACGCTCTCTATACCGGTACCGACAGGCTTATAGGGAGGATTCATCGTTACAAGATCATAGCTTCCGAAATCAAGCACACCC
>JAZUAZ010000295.1:0-3775 GCA_045638245.1 Acutalibacteraceae bacterium
TTTACATCTCTGAGCTTTTCTTCAACCTCTTTCGCAAGAGAAATAAGGTCGATTTTTGTTCTTCCGCAGGTGGGACAGGAAACAAGTCTCGGACTGTCATTGTCAAAACCGATAGCCTTGAGGATATCCTTACCCGCATAAACCTCCTTAACGGGGTCATCGGTAAGTGAAACACGGATTGTATCACCTATACCTCTTGTGAGAAGTGAGCCGATACCGACTGAGGACTTGATAAGTCCCATTCTTTCGGTACCCGACTCGGTAACACCGAGATGTAAGGGATAGTTGCACATTGAAGCCACTCTTTCGTAAGCTTCAATCATATTCACTACGTTTGAGGATTTGATTGAAATTATTATGTCGTCAAAATCATATTTTTCAAGAAGGCGCACGTGGTACATGGCACTTTCAGCCATTGCCTCGGGAGTAGGACCGCCAAAGCGGGCAAGAATCTCCTTCTCAACAGAGCCCGAGTTTACGCCTATTCTTATGGGTACGTTATGTAAGCGGCACTTATCAGCAACCGCCTTTACGTTTTCATCAGCACCGATGTTGCCCGGGTTGATACGCACCTTATCAACGCCTGCATCAATACTCATAAGTGCTAATTTATGATTAAAGTGAATGTCAGCAACAACAGGTACGGTGAGCGCATTTTTGAGAGCAGCTACGGTTTTAACAGCCTCCTCGTCGGGCACTGCGACACGGATAATTTCACACCCTGCCTGCTGTAATCTCAGTGCCTGCTGAACATTTCCCTCTATATCGTGAGCAGGTATATTAAGCATTGACTGAACGGTGATTTTACTGTCACCGCCTATATAAATATTGCCGACCTTAACCTTTTTGCTTTCTCTTTTCATATATAGCACCTCTTAATAGAATCCTATTCCGGAAATCCACTTATAAATGTCACTGAAGGATATTACCGCCATAAATATCAGAAGAAGTACAAGTCCTGCCGCATGAATCCACGAAGCGTACTTCTGCGGTATGGGCTTTCTTACTATAAGCTCTATAAACATAAAGAACAGATGTCCGCCGTCAAGAGCAGGTACGGGAAGAAGATTGAAAAGACCTATGTTTATTGTAATCATAGCCATTATCATAAACAGCTGAGTCCAGTCTGCTGAAACTACACTGCTCTCGGCTATGTCGGTGATTACAGACACAGTACCGATGGGACCTGCAAGGTCATTCATACCGTACTGTCCTCTTATAAGGTCAAAGAGTGACAGATAAACCATTCTTCCCATCGAAACAGCATAGCCTAAGGCTGTCTTTGTAACGTTGAAGATATTTTTTTCTTCACCGCGAATGATAAAATCAAAAACAGTTACCGTCATGAACTCAACATCGCTGAAGGAGATTTCCTCATCGCCTCTTTTTACGGTGAGGTCGTAGGTATAGTCCTTATCAGACTGAACTGCCGCTATGAGCTCTTCACCGTTTGCTACGGCAGTACCGTTGACGGAAAGAATAATGTCTCCGTCCTTGATGCCTACCCTTTTAAGCTTAGCGGAAACTGAATCTATAGTACAGTCCGGAGCATAGTTGAAGTTGCCGCTTGTTCTTTTATCAAACGGTACATCATTAAGCTCAAGCTTTTCACCGTCACGTCTTACAACAAAATCATAGAATCCGCTGCCATTTCTCTGCATAAGAAAGCTGATGTCATAATCGGAAAAAACTCTTTTTCCGTCAATCTCAATTATCTCATCACCCTCCTGAAGATACTGAGAAGAAACAGAGCTTTCGTAAAACTCCAGAATCTCATTCGTGCCCACAAGCTCCTCGCTTGAAACAAGAAAAACGCAAACAATAAAACCTAAAATGAGATTAAAAACAGCACCTGCAGAAAGAATTATCATTCTTTTCCAGATTTTCTGATTGCAGTAAGCTCTTTTATCGTCACTTTTCTCGGACTCACCCTCCATGGCAACAAATCCGCCTATAGGTAAAAGACGGAGTGCATATTTGGTTTCCTTGCCCTGCTTTTTGAGAATAGTGGGTCCCATACCGATGGCAAACTCATTGACCTTAACACCGAAAAGCTTGGCAAAAATAAAGTGTCCGAACTCGTGAATGAGTATTATAAATCCGAAAAAGAGTATTGCAATTGCAATCGGTGCAACCTTTGTCGCAAGAGTTGTACCGATAGAAAGAAAAGTAAGTTCCATTTGCTGTGCCGACGGGATGCACCCGTTCCTTTCTGAGTTAAATTATATTCATAAACCTACACTTTCTCTGACTGTCTGACGGGCAATCCTGTCATACTCAAAGACATCGTCAAGTGTGTGGTTTTTCTTATCTTCAACAGACTCCATTGCAAGCTGAACCTTGTCAGCTATTTCAAGGAAGCCTATCTCACCTTTACGAAAAAGCTCGTTTGCCATTTCATTTGCTCCGTTTGCTACGCAGGGATAAAGTCCACCCCTCGCTATTGCTTCACGGCAAAGCTCAAGACAACGGAAGGTTTCATAATCGGGCTTATAGAAGGTAAGATTCTGATAATCCCAGAGATTGAGCTTTTTAACAGGCGAAGGGAATCTGTCGGGATAGGTAAGAGCGTACTGTATGGGAATTCTCATATCGGGTACGCCTAACTGTGCTATTACCGAATTATCATTATATTCGATAAGAGAGTGGATTATACTTTCACGGTGAACAACTATATCCACCATATCGGGAGCAACATCAAAGAGCCATACCGCTTCGATAAGCTCAAGCCCCTTATTCATCATTGACGCACTGTCAATAGTGATTTTTGCACCCATTTCCCAATTCGGATGCTTAAGTGCCTGGGCTACGGTTACATCTCTCAATTCGTCCTTTGTTTTGCCGAAGAAAGGACCTCCCGATGCCGTTAATATGATTGACTTAAGCTCATCCTTTTTATTCATACCCTGAAGACATTGGAAAATTGCACTGTGCTCACTGTCAACAGGAAGTATAGCTACGCCCTTTTCTTTGGCCTTATCCATAACGATTTTACCGCCGGCTACAAGGGTTTCCTTATTGGCAAGAGCAATATTTCTGCCCTCCTCTATTGCCGCAACGGTGGGAGCAAGACCTGCGATGCCTACTATTGAGTTGAGTACGGTATCACTGTCACCGAGCCTTGCACACTCGATTATACCCTCTTTACCCGAAAGCACCTTCGTATCGGTATCAGCTACAAGAGTACTGAGGGTTTTTGCAGCTTCCTCGTTTGAAAGAGCTGCAAACTTAGGCTTATACTTTCTTATCTGCTGCTCAAGAAGCTTATAGTTACTGTCGGCAGTGAGAGCCACAACCTCGTAGCCCCTCATATCCACAACGTCAAGCGCCTGAGTACCGATAGAGCCTGTTGAGCCTAATATAGTAAGTTTCTGTGTCATACAATATCTCCTTTCAGAGATGATAGCCGTCTGAGTTTAAATATGCTTTAAGCGATATATTCAGATGCTAATTTAAGAATGCAATAAAGAGCAGGCGTTACAAAAATACAGCTGTCAAAACGGTCCATAATACCGCCGTGACCGGGAATAAGCTGGCTGTAATCCTTAATGCCGAAGTTACGCTTGATTGCTGAGGCTGAAAGGTCACCGAGCATGCTTACAAGTGAAAGTATCATCGAAACAGGGATAATAATAAGATATTTTACTGCACTTTCGGTGAAAAGTGTGTAATCGTAAAGATTTTTGCATCCGATTGTAAAGAGATAAAGAATAAGCACGTTGAAAAGTGATGTGATAACAACACCGCCGATTGCACCTTCAATTGACTTTTTCGG
>JAZUAZ010000296.1:0-5398 GCA_045638245.1 Acutalibacteraceae bacterium
GCGCATGCAAGATATACTTTTTCTTTATTAAGCATTTTTATTTTCTCCTTTTAATTAATATAAGCGGGCCTTTGCAATATTGGCCTTCATATCCTCATAGCATTCCTGAACTCTCTCGCTCTCGGAGACCTCAGCAACGCCGACTCTCCACCATGAATCGTAGCCGTCTGTCATACTCTTATGACCGACCTTGATATCGAAAAGTGTGGAAACGGTCTGCTTTTTGCTGTCTTCCATAGCGGCATAAAGCTCTTCTTCGGTTGTTACACGGTAAGCCTTACATCCGTAGCCCTCTGCAATTTTTGCATAGTCGGTCATAATGATTTCACCGTCAAGAAGTCCGCTTTCATCATTACGTCTTGTAAAGCGTGTGCCGAAGGTATCTGTACCCTGATTGTTCTGAAGGTTCTCAATACAACCCCAACCGCTGTTATCAAAGAGCATAACATTGATTTTTTTGTTTTCCTGAATTGCAGTGTAAAGCTCACTGTGAAGCATCAGGAAGCTTCCGTCGCCGACCATTGAGTAAACCTCTCTGTCACCTGCTGCAAGCTTTGCACCGAGAGCGCCGCAGATTTCATAGCCCATACATGAGAAGCCGTATTCAACGTGATATGTATCGGGAGCCTTTGACTTCCATATTCTCTGAAGACAACCGGGAAGTGAGCCTGATGAACCGATAACAACTGCATCATCGGCAACAGTCTCGTTGATAATGCCGAGTGCTCTTTTCTGTGAAAGTACACCGTCAAGCTTTTCGTTGTGACAACGGTCAATTTCAGCTTCGTAGGCTGATTTTGCATCGTCAATTTCATTTGCCCACTCTGACTTGTAATCAAGCTTTGCACATATTGCATCAACGGCAGCCTTTGCATCGGCAATTACTGCAGTAGCGTCCATCTTGAAGGCATCAAAAGGACAAACGTTGATTGAAAGCATTTTTACATCAGGGTTATGGAAGCCCCACTTTGAGCAGGTTGTAAAGTCTGTAAGTCTTGTACCTACTGCGATAACAAGGTCTGTCTGCTTGGCGATTGCATTAGCGGCAGGACCGCCTGTAACACCGCAGCCACCCATATTAAGAGGATGAGCAAAGGGAATCTGACCCTTTCCTGCCTGAGTTTCACCGATGGGGATATTATACTTTTCAGCCATAGCAAGTACGGCTTTATCACTATCGGAGTATGTAACACCGCCGCCAACAATAATCATAGGCTTCTTGCTGCTCTTGATAAGCTCACAAGCTGCATCGATTTCTCTTTCCGAGGGTACTCGTCTGTCAACATACCATACTCTCTTCTCAAGGAAGTAGTCGGGATAATCAAAAGCTTCTGCTTCGACATCCTGAGGCATAGCAATACACACTGCGCCTGTATCTGCAGGGTCTGTGAGAACACGCATAGCATTTATGCAGGCAGTCATAAGCTGCTCGGGACGGTTGATTCTGTCCCAATATTTACAAACTGCCTTGAAGGCATCGTTTGCGGTGATTGCACAACTGTCGTACTGCTCTATCTGCTGAAGTACGGGGTCAGGCTGACGGCAAGCAAAGGTATCACCCGGAAGAACAAGAAGAGGTATTCTGTTTGCTGTAGCGGTACCACAGGCGGTTACCATATTGAGTGCACCGGGGCCGATTGATGACGTACAGGCGATAATCTTACGTCTGTGCATCTGCTTTGCATAAGCAATAGCAGCATGAGCCATACCCTGCTCATTGTGACCCTGATAATATCTGAGACTGTGTCCGCCCTGCTCAAGAGCCTGGCCGATACCTACAACACATCCGTGGCCGAAAATACCGAAGATACCATCAACAAACTTGGTTTCCTTTCCGTCGAAGCAGATGTACTGATTGTCAAGGAATTTAACAAGGGCCTGAGCCATTGTAAGTTTCATAAATAATCAATCCTTTCGGGGGTTCTTTAGTTCTTATAAAACACTTCAAGGAGTACCCTTTCAAAGAGTACTCCCATATTTAAATCAGCCGATTTCTGAAATCTTAACAGCTCTACCCTCAGCAACTGATTTCTTTGCAGCAAGAGCAACAAGAATTGAGTTAAGTCCGTCAAGACCTGTTGTGGGTGTGGGCTTGTCATTCTGAACTGCATCAACGAACTGAATCATCTCATCGCGGAATGACTGCATATATCTCTCAAGGAAGAAATAAAGAGGCTTGTCTGTTGTAACGCCTTCAGCATTCATAACAGTTACATTGGTGGGAGTATCGTTAGCTGCCATAGCTGCACCGAGAGAGCCGAAAACTTCGATTCTCTGGTCATAGCCATAAGCCGCACGACGGCTGTTATCGATTACACCGAGTGCGCCGTTTTCGAACTTAAGGTTGATGATAGCGGTATCAACATCGCCTGCTTCAGCGATAGCGGGGTCAACAAGGCAGGTTGCATTTACATATACCTCTGTTACATCACAGCCTGCAAGGAAGCGTGCCATATCAAAATCGTGAATTGTCATATCAAGGAACATACCGCCTGAAACTGCAGCGTACTCTGCTGAGGGAGGCTGAGGGTCACGTGATGTGATCTTGATAAGCTCAAGGTTACCTACCTTACCGTCGTTGATGAGAGAACGTACGTGAGCAAAGTTATGGTCAAAACGTCTGTTGAAGCCTACCTGAAGCTTAACGCCTGCCTTTTCAACTGCAGCGATAACTGCCTTTACCTTCTCGGGAGTAAGATCAACGGGCTTTTCACAGAATACGTGCTTACCTGCCTGAGCAGCTTCGATTGAAATGTCAGCGTGTGTATCTGTTGAAGAACAAACAAGAACTGCATCAATTTCTTCGTCAGCGAGCATTTCCTTATAATCGTTATATATCTTGGGGATACCGTACTTTGCTGCAAGCTCGGGAAGAGCGTCCTTGAAAACGTCTGTAATACCGAGAACCTTAGCAGTAGGTACGTTATATGTGATTGATTCCATATGTACCTTACCGATACGTCCCGCGCCGATGATACCAATGTTTAACTGTTTCATAATTTCTGCCTCCGTAGATTTAAAATATAAACTGAGCAAAAAGTGCTCTAATCGCGTATATTATAACACAATGAACTGCCATATTCAAGAAGAAAATGGCAGTTCGCATAAAGAATTATTATTTTTTATACCGTCAGCGGCTTATCAGCAAACGGGAATTATGTAGAATTCAAATTCAAGCTCATCCTTGAAGTCAACTCTGTACTTCTTAAGAGTATGCTGACCGCAGCTGTTGGAGCCTGTACCTCTCATAAAGCCGTCGATGCTTACGCTTGTAAGCTTGCCGCGCTTGATGTCCTCAATGTGCTTTGCCTGTCTTACCTGTTTTTCGGGATAATCGTGAACACTGAAGGAGAAATAATCCTTACTGTTAAAGAATTTAAGTCCCTTGCCCTCACTGTCAGTAACCTTAAGCCAACGTGTTTCGCCGTGGTTGCCGCTATCCTGAGGCTTGATATAGTCAACGCACATATCCTTTGCGGTTGATTTGTAAATACCTACTCTGCTCTGTGCCTTGAAGTCATTGAGATTTTCAAGCTCACCAAGACCGTAGTATTCAACATTTGAAAGAGAAACATCAAGAAGAAGATTAAGTCCGAATCTGGGAAGGTCATATTTTGTAAAGTCGAGCTTTTTCTTTTCAACCTCTGCCTTAACTTTAATTGAGCCGTCACGGTAGAAGGTGTATTTGTATTCAAAGGGGAATACCTTTTTACCTTCAGCGCAAAGCCAGCCTTCGCTCTTGATTTTAACTGTACCGTCATCCTTCTGCTTTACGGAAACGATGCTGCCGTTATATGCAAGCTTGTGAAGATTCTGCTTTTTCCAGGTATTTACGATATTTCTGTCATTATCAAGATATGCTCTGTAAAGCTGAGGCTTCATACCGTCGTCATTGTAAAGCATTTCCTTACCGCCGATAACATAGCTTATCAGCTTACCTTCACTCTTTGAGAATACCGCCGCACCGTTTGCGAATTCAACAGTAATCTTTTCGTTCTTATCCTTATATTTAACTGCATCTCCTTCAGGTACGGTAAATTCAGCTACAACCTCATTAAGAGCAATCTGCTCTTTGGATATTTCTCTGCCGTCCCTCTTTGACTTACAGATGAAGTTGATATGGCAGTCCTTTTTATTGTCAGCCATCTTGTGTGCAATAACAACATTCTTTGATGCACCTGCATCTATTTCAAGCTCTACCTTACCGGTTTCAACGCATGCACCGTTTTCAATAATCTCATATGTGATTTCATATTCATCGGAGGATGTAAAGGCATTGGTGTTTTTAAAGCAATACACATTATCACTGACATGCTTTGCTCTTATGGGACGATAAACCTCCTTCATCTGATAAGCACCTGTATGAGGTGTTCTGTCAGGATAGAAAAGGCCGTCAACACAGAAGTTTCCGTCATGGTACTTCTCACCGTGGTCGCCACCGTAGGTGTACTTATACTTTGCAGTGGGATCATATACACTGTGGTCTGCCCACTCCCAGATGCAGCCACCGGTAAGATTTTCGTAAGAATAGATAATCTCCCAATACTCCTCGAGAGAGCCGGGGCCTACGCCCATAGCATGACAGTATTCGCAAAGGAAATAAGGCTTACCCTTATATCTTTTAAGGAATTTATGCTGACCGATTTTTTCCATTACATCACTGTGCTGATACATTTCCGAAACAACATCATAAGCAGTTCTCGGCGTTCTGATAACAGCCTCGTAATGTACGGGAATATCTGTTACTGTCTTGAGGTATTCGTAGCACTTATCCTGATTTTTCCAGCCGCCTGATTCGTTACCGAGACTCCACATTGTGATTGAGGGATGGTTTTTGTCTCTGCCATAAAGACGCTTTACTCTGTCTAACATTCTGGGAAGCCACTCTTTACCGTTACTGATAACGTTAGGCTTCATAGTATATCTGAGCTTTTCGTTGAACTGTGTACCGTGAGTTTCAATATCTGCCTCATCAATAACATAAAGTCCGTACTCATCGCACATTCTTATAAACATCGGGTCAGGAGGATAATGAGACATTCTGACCGCATTAACATTGAATTCCTTCATATGAAGAATATCCTTAAGCAAATCCTCGCCCGTCATTACATAACCGGTTGATTCGTGGGTATCGTGATGATTTACACCCTTAAACTTAATAAGCTTTCCATTGAAATAGAAGAGTTCCCCTTTTATTTCAACTGTTTTGAAACCTACTGTTTCTCTTACGCACTGTATACTTTCTTCACCGTCGAGGATTGAAAGATAAAGCTCGTAGAGCTCTGGCTTTTCAGCGTTCCATTCAACAACGTCAAGAGTACCGAAATCAAATTTTACTTCTGAGCTGAGAGACTCAACCGAAGAAGCAATCTCCTCTCCCTTATAAAGAAGCTTAGCG
>JAZUAZ010000297.1:0-12256 GCA_045638245.1 Acutalibacteraceae bacterium
AAATCAGGGCGGTGAAGAAGAAGGATATCTATATGCTCAATGCCGAGTCTTTTAAGTGATCCTTCAACGGAGGAGATTATATGCTCCTTTGAAAAATCGTACATCACGCCCGGTACGATAGAGCATTTTGTCTGGATGAGCATTTTGTCTCTCAGACCGGGATTTCTCTTAAGTGCCTTACCGAATACCTCTTCGCACTTTCCTCTGCCGTAAATATCTGCGTGGTCGAAAAAGTTTATACCGCTTTCAAGAGCAGTGTTAATATAAGTATCCATTTGCTCATCGGTCATATCAGCTATTCTCATGCAACCGAGAGCAACCCTTGAGGCTTCGGGGATATTATCGTAAAGCTTTACGTATTTCATATAATCATTCTCCTTTTAAGCTCATTATTTCAATTTAAAATCAAAAGCAAATCTTGCATTATCCTCATACCAGAGCGGGAAGTTTGTACCCCACACATTATTCTGAAGAACAAAGCTGATTCCGTCTTCTCTGACACTTTCAATCTTATTATCAAACTCAAGAATCTTGCCACCGCCAAAAGATACCAGAGGCGAATGAAGATTGATAATTTCACATCCGTCAAAGCTGACACTCTGTACGGCGTGAAGATTACGGCTTCCGTTAAGCGTCACCTCTTCGGGTTTTACGTATGAGCCGAGCTTTTTGAGTAGTACGTTATCACTGTTCGGGAAAAGATTGAGATAAATTGCTTCCGTAAGTCTGTTGGCGTCTTTATTGAACCAGCTGACATCAACATAAAGTCGGTCATCACTGAGAGTGTAAACCACCTGTATAAGTCCCGGTGCGCCAAGTTCTTCCCTGAGCACCCTGTCGCAGGTCAGGTTGACTATAACCTTATTTCCCTCTGCCGCGATTTTTTCAGCCTTGTAATCAAACCTGCCTGACGGATACTTACCCTCAAAAATTTTAAGATTAGGTCTTGCAAAATCTCCGAGAGCCCACACTGCAGTTTCGTGAAGGTCACGTGAGTAATGAGTAAGCCAGAAATCGTAATCCTTATTACCGAAAGAGCGATAGGTTATGAGTGCTTCTTCGTTTGCTCTGATAATTTCTTTGCCATCGCGTTTGAGCGACTCTATTCCACCCTTGCAGTTGATTTTTAGTGTCAGGTCACCGCAAGCTATTTCGCTTTTACCGTTAGCTTCAAATGCGAGAGGAATTTCAGGTCTGAGCTCTGAAAGAGCCTGCTCAGCCTGAGCTTTATGTCCGCCCTCAAGAGCTGACAAAGCCTTGCTTATATACTCTCTCTGCTCTGCCCAGCTTCTCTCGATAACACTGTAATATCCTCTTTTTCTTCTGCCGTCAAAAAGGCTGACGAGGGGAAGAATACTCTGAGGCATATCAGAAAAAAGATGTCTGAAGCGAACCTTATCCTTTTTTCGTGCCTTTATGAAATCCTTTTTAAGATAGTGTCCATAATCAGAAAACCAGGTTTTGGAGTCCATACCGCAGGTATGTTCAGCAATACAAAGAAGAGCGTCGCTGAAATTCTTATACTCCTCGCTCTCACGTGTGAGACTACCGTCGGAAAGCCACTTTCCTTTAAGCCTCATCAGAGTACGAAGGCAAGCGGATTTATAAGGGTCTGTTGCGGCTCCGTGAATCCAGCTATCCCCCATTTCGCCCTCGAAAACAGGCAGCTTATGACGTACCTCCCATATAATATCGGCAAAATCGTCAATAGTACCTGCAGTTATTTCGTAACCCGGATACTGCTTCTGTATATCGTCAAAATGAGCAAGTACCTTTTCGGGTGACGGTGCACCGTGGTTATCAAGTGTGTGGTCAAAATAAAGAATCTCTTCAACAAAATCACTCTTGAAAGCTCCGCCGTATGCACCCGAATAAATAACAACTACCTCACTGTCGCCGTTTTTCCATAAAAAGCAATCAGGAACATCCACAAGTGCAGACGCACCGTTGACACCTATATGCAAAAGCTTGATACCGCGCTTTGCAAGAAAGGGTACAAGTCCCTTTGTATGGCCCGGTACGTCGGTCATTTTTGCGGCAACAGTCTTTCTTCCTCTTATTTTATCAAGCTCATCAACAACGGAAAGTCCAAAATCGAGAGTATCCTCATCAAGAAGCTCTGTGTGAGTAGTAAAAGGCATTGCGTGAGGAACAATATTACCCTCTTGGAGAGCCTTGCGCAGCTTATCCCTACCCTTTTCATCCTTAAGAGCTTCCTTTATAATCCAGGAGCCGGTTGTCCAGATAAAATATTTTTCACCGTCGGTATTTACCTTTTCCGCAAGGTCTATAGCCTCGGGAATAAAGGTATCGATATACTTCTGCCTGATACTTTCCGCGTAATCGGTAAACCCTAAATCAAGGTGAGTTTTTGAAACAACAAATACTTTTTTCATATTTAATCCTCTTATGTCAGATTTGTGTAATTTTTAAGAAATCTCTTTTCCCATGTTTCTTCGATGCCCTCTCTCCAACTGAGAGCTGCATTTTTTAGCTCTTCACACAGTTCGGGAAGCTCCTGTGCAAGGTTAACGCTTTCACTCGGGTCATTTTCAAGATCTGAAAGGAAGTATTCGTCCTGAACCTCTGAGAATTCCTCAAGTCTGCCGTTTATGACCAGCTTATACCTGCCCTTACGCACAGCCGTCTGTCCTTCCATTTCCCAGAAAAGATAATCGTGGAGTGCTTCACCGCTTTCCTTTATCAAGGGCATAAGACTTATTCCGTCGAGCTCGTATTCACTCACGTCACCACCGCATGCCTCAAGTACCGTCGGGAAAATATCTGCCGCAATATGAGGAGCGTCAACAACTCTGCCCGAAAGCTCAGCCGGCCAATGAAGTATTGCGGGAATTCTTATACCGCCATCGAAAAGGCTGAATTTATGTCCCTTGAAGATACCCGATGTGCCGCCGTAGTAAAGGTCAGTTCTGCCGTCGAGCCAGTTTCTTGACTCTCTTGAAGGTCCGTTGTCACTCTGGAAATAAATAATCGTATTATCTGCAATACCCTGACGGATAAGCTCATTTCTGATTTCACCTACACCGTCGTCAACGGCACTTATCATAGCCGCCATAACCTGTCTGTCCCATGGAAGATGAGAAAATCGCTTCATATACTTTTCAGGTGCGTGCATAGGATAATGTGGCGCATTGTATGCAACGTAAAGCATAAAAGGCTCATCCTTATGACGGCGAATGAAGTCTACGCTCTTTTCTGTAATTCGCTCAGTCATATAGCTGCCGTTATCATAAACCTCTTCTCCGTTTTCCCAGAGGTCATGAGTGGGATTGGTGTTTCCGTCTGCCATTCCCCAATAGAAAATATGAGAATAATAATCAACACAACCTGCAAGAAAGCCTGAAAACTCATCAAAACCGTTTGCGTTTGGTCTGCATTCATCCTTAAGACCGAGGTGCCATTTACCTGATATACCCGTTTTATAGCCCAGCTTTTTAAGAGCAGTCGCAACAGTCGGTACTTCAGCAGTAAGACCTGAAGCTCTTCTGTGTCCCGCAAGAATTGCTCTTACCCCCGCATTACCCGGGTATCTGCCGGTAAGAAGACAAGCCCTTGAGGGTGAGCATACGGGAGAGCCTGAATACATGGATGAAAAACGTATTCCGCTTTCTGCCAGCGCATCTATATTAGGGGTTACAAAATCCTCAGCACCCATACAACTAAGATCTCCGTAGCCCTGATCATCGGTCATTATTATAATTACATTAGGTCTTTTCATATTGCACCTCGTAAAGCTTTTTATTTTCTAAAAACGATTATATCACAGTAAAACATAAAAATCTATATCAGTACAATAAAAAAAGAACTGTTCTTAAACTCAAACAGTTCTTTTAAGCCTCAGTCAAGCACCCACATTTTAACCACAGCTATCATTTCTCTGAAATAATTCATAGGTATTGTATACCATATTATATCCGTACCCAAATGATTCACCGAAAGTCCTTCCTTTTCGGCATAATAAGAGCCTCGGTAAACGTGGTATGCATTGGTGACAAACACAACGGAATCCTCGGGAAGCCCCTTTTCTTTCATTATTTCGTGGGAATATTTGAAATTTTCTATAGTGGAGGTCGATTTATCCTCCATTATTATTTTTTCCTCGGGTACACCCTTGTCAACAAGGTACCGCTTCATTGCAAGTGCTTCGGGAATATCCTCCTGAGGGCCCTGACCGCCTGAAACAATTATCGTTACATCGGGATTTTTTTCATAGTACTCATAAGCCTTATCAAGTCTTTTGGCAAGACCTACACTCACTCTTTCGCCTCTTATTCCGCAGCCTAAAACAATTACCGTCTCTTCAGTATAGGTTGCATTATCTCTTTCGCCGTAAAGAGCAAGAAATGAGCCGAAGCACGTAACAATCGCAAGCATAAGACCAACTAAAACGTGCACCGCTTTTTTGCCCCTGAGCTTTTCGAAAAATATGCCGTAGCTCAAAAGCACAATTCCGAATACCGCCACAAGAAGTATACCTAAATTAAAATTTGAAATTGTTATTGTAAAAAGCGCATTACCCGTAAAGAGTGTGCCTATTATAATTGCAGATATTCTTATCGCTTTTCTCATCTGATTGCTCCTTTAGGTTTATCTGTAAAAAATTTAGCACAGTTTCAGAGAAAAGACAATAGAAAATGTTTATTCTTAAGGAAAACGTAAGAAAACGTCGGCACATACATATGCCGACGTTTATTTTTAATCCTATGTGATTTATTTTTTTGAAATTACTTGTTTACAGCAATATCAAAGTCAATTTCATC
This sequence comes from Acutalibacteraceae bacterium, assembly GCA_045638245.1. Lineage (GTDB taxonomy): Bacteria > Bacillota > Clostridia > Oscillospirales > Acutalibacteraceae > UBA6857. The sequence continues at coordinate 4,782 of JAZUAZ010000297.1, forward strand.
ATATATGCCACCCGATTCACCCATAAACGCTAATTTAAACTCAATATTTTCAACATCTGAAATCTCGCAATCAGAATCGGTAATAACGGTTTTGCATATAACGGAATCAGTGTAAATAAGCTCAGCAAACGGGAAGGCAGTATATGTTCCGTTTATATATCCTTCATTTGTGTGGATACGGAACGCTTCGTCACCGTTATTAACAACCATCATAACAACTGCATTTTTATTAGAAACCTTTGTTATTTCCTTGAAAATTATAGTAGCACCATCTTTTTCGTAAATCTTCTCACCGCTCATATCAAAAGTGGGGTCGGAGCCATTATATGCACTGGTATAGATAGTGAAAGGTATCGTATATCCTTCGCCGTCGATTGATAATCTTGCTTCGATACCTGTGATTGTAGCGATACTGTTTGTACCCCAGTACTTTTTACCGTCAAGCTCAAGCTGTGACTTCTCAAATACTATATCGGTAGTTGCTTCTGTTCCGGGATCAGCCATAAAGGTTTTATATTTACCGATTGTCTTGAAGCCGTTGATAAAAAAGTCTGTTACAAGAAATCTGGTTTTTCTGTCGGTGTTATTTACCATCTTAAATGAAAGGTTAAAAGCATCTTCAGTTTCAGAAAGCTCATAAGCAGTTATTTTTACGTCGTGATCGTCATATATAACTGTTTCTTCAATAGTAGCTTTTCCATAAACATTAATATCAGCACCGTTGTTAACGCCTTCATTGTTGCCGCCTTCGTTGGCACCACCATTTTGAGATGAAGCATTTTCGTTTGCCGCATCAGAGCCATTATCAGACGAAGAGTCTGAGCAACCTGCAAACAACACGAGAACCATACACATTGTGAGAACTATTGCAACTAATTTTTTCATATTTCTTCACTCCTGGTCTTATTTTTTTGATCTTACTCTTCAATGAAAAACGGTTAAAGATTGCTTTTTTATTTACCAATCTTTAACCGCAATTCCGTTTTAATTATGTTCTTTGTCTTTTTACGACCTCGCCGGTCGGGCATTCTTTTCTTGAAAGAAAAGAATCAAAAGAACTTTTCTTATTTCTTTGATGCGAGGTATTCTTCTCTGCCGAGCTCGTAAAGGTTGTTACCCTCTGAGTCGATGATAACCATAAGAGGCATATCCTCAACATAAAGCTCGCGGAGTGCTTCTGCACCGAGATCTTCGAAAGCGATAAGCTTTGCGCTCTTGATGCACTTTGCAAGAAGTGCGCCTGCACCGCCGATAGCACCGAAGTAAACACCTGTATACTTCTTCATTGCTTCAACAACCTCGGGAAGTCTTGCACCCTTACCGATCATACCTCTTGCACCTACGCTCATCATTGTGGGAGCGTAAGCGTCCATACGACCGCTTGTTGTGGGGCCTGCTGAACCGATAACAGTACCGGGCTTAGCGGGTGTGGGGCCTACGTAGTAGATAGTTGCATTCATAGGATCAATGGGAAGTGACTCGCCTGCTGCAAGAGCTTCGCACATTCTCTTGTGACCTGCGTCTCTTGAGGTGTAGATGATACCTGTAAGAAGTACTCTGTCACCTGCTTTGAGAGTCTTTGCAATTTCTTCTGTAAGGGGTAATGTAATTCTCTTTTCCATTTTAGATTACCTCCGACTTATGACGTGTTACGTGGCAGTTGATGTTGATTGCACAAGGCATACCTGCGATGTGTGTGGGAAGAGTTTCGATGTTAAGACCGATTGCTGTTGTCTTACCGCCGCAGCCCTGAGGACCAATACCAAGCTCGTTGATCTTCTGGAGCATTTCCTTTTCAAGGTCTGCATAGAAGGGATCGGGATGCTCTGAATCGATGGGTCTCATAAGTGCCTTCTTAGCAAGAAGAGCTGCCTTATCAAAGGTACCGCCGATGCCTACGCCAACAACGATGGGAGGACAGGGGTTGGGGCCTGCAGTTTCAACTGCTTCGATGATGAAATCCTTGATGCCCTGAAGACCTGCTGAAGGCTTGAACATACGGATCTGGCTCATATTCTCACTGCCGAAGCCCTTGGGGCCGATAGTAACCTTAACCTGGTCACCGGGTACGATTTCTGTGTAAAGCATTGCGGGAGTATTGTCACCTGTGTTACCGCGTCTTACGGGGTCACCAACAACGCTCTTACGAAGATAGCCGTTTGTGTAGCCTCTTCTTACACCTTCGTCAACAGCCTCAGCGAGGTTGCCGCCTACAAGATGTACATCCTGACCGATTTCAAGGAATACGCAAGCCATACCTGTATCCTGACAGATGGGTACGTTTTCATTGTCTGCGATTTCAAAGTTTTCGATAATATCATCAAGGATACCCTGAGCAATCTTACCGTCCTCACAAGCACGGCAGTTCTTGATTGCACACTTAACGTCACCGGGAAGGTGGCAGTTAGCTTCGATGCAGAGCTTTTCAACTACATCGGTAATTGTCTGAACGTTAATTTCACGCATTATACTGTTCTCCTTATATGTGTATTCTTATCTCTCGTGTCTTGCGTACTTGGGAAGAAGTAAGGGTGAGGTCTTGCCTGTGTTGAGGCCTGCTGCTTCGAGCTCCTTAGCATAAGCTTCAACGTGGTCAATATTCATTTCACCGATTACTGTATCCTTACTCTTAGCAGCTGCAGCCTTACCTGCATTTCTGCCGAATACGATAATATCAAGAAGTGAGTTACCCATAAGTCTGTTTCTGCCGTGGATACCGCCTACTGCCTCACCTGCAACAAGAAGGTTGGGAATAGCCTTTGTAAAGCCTTCACCGCCGATTTCAAGACCGCCGTTCTGATAGTGAAGTGTAGGATAAACAAGGATGGGTTCCTTTCTCATATCGATACCGTAGTTGAGGTACATACGGAACATAGCGGGGATTCTCTTTTCGATTGTGCCTTCACCGCCGAGGATTTCAATCATCGGAGTGTCAAGCCATACACCGCTGCCGAGAGGAGTGTCAACGCCCTTGCCGTTTGCACATTCACGGATGATAGCTGATGCTGAAACGTCTCTTGTTTCAAGAGGATGAGCATATGCCTCACCGTCCTTGTTAACAAGCATAGCACCGAGTGAACGTACCTTTTCAGTTACGAGAGCACCGAAAATCTGTGAGGGATATGCAACACCTGTGGGATGATACTGAATTGTGTCCTGATAAAGAAGAGGAGCACCGATTCTGTAGCCGAGTACAAGACCGTCAGCAGTAGCACCGTAGTGGTTTGATGTGGGGAAGTTCTGATAGTGAAGACGACCTGCACCGCCGGTAGCGATAACAACTGTCTTTGCCTTTGCAACAAGGTAGTCCCCTGTTTCCATATTGAGAAGAACTGCACCTGCAACCTGACCCTTATCATCCTTGATAAGCTCAACTGCTGATGTGAATTCAACAACGGGAATCTTTCTGTTAAGTACCTCATCACGGAGGTTTCTCATGATTTCTGCACCTGAATAGTCCTTACAAGCGTGCATTCTCTTTCTTGAGGTACCGCCGCCGTGTGTTGTAACCATTCTGCCGTCCTCGTCCTTATCGAACATAACACCGAGGTCGTTGAGCCACTTGATAGCATCGGGAGCTTCCATAACAAGTCTTCTGAGAAGCTCAGGTCTTGCTGCGAAGTGTCCGCCGCCGAAAGCGTCAAGATAGTGCTGTACGGGAGAGTCGTTTTCCTTGTCAGCTGCCTGGATACCGCCTTCTGCCATCATTGTGTTGGCATCACCGATACGGAGCTTTGTTACGATAACAACGTCTGCGCCTGCTTCGTTTGCTTCGATTGCTGCGGAGCAACCTGCACCGCCTGCACCGATAACAAGTACGTCACAGTCGTAGTCAATCTTTGAAAGATCAACCTTCTCTGTAAGAAGGATTGAGTTTGAGTGAAGAAGCTCTGCAAGCTCCTTGGGAGCCTTTTCGCCCTTATTGGGGCCAACCTTGATTTCGTCAAAGCCGGCTGCTCTGTAGTCAGGATGGTAAGTCTTGAGAAGCTCGTCCTTTTCCTCAGCAGTCATTCTGCGGGGTTCGGTCTTCATTCTTTCTTCTCTTGTAGCCTCAACCTTTTTAATTGATTCATACATTTCTGCTGTAAACATTGACTTTCCCTCCTTATTTCTCGATTTCTCTTGTGTTGTAGAGCTCTTTCATCTCTGTGATGGGCTTCTGCATAATCTTTTCAATCATATCGTCGTAAGCGCCCTTGCGGATTTCCTCTACTCTTGCAACAAGGTGTGCAGTTTCGGGAGCAATGTACTTACCAACGAGACGTCTTGCAAGAAGACCAACCATGGGATGTGAAATCTCAGCGGGACATCTTACGCTGCAGCAGCCGCAGGCTACACAGTCGAAGGATTCCTCAGCGCACTTTTCAAGCTCGCCTCTCTGAGCGTATGCAATGTACTGCATTACGTTAAGGTCCTGAGTACATGCATTTGTACAAGCGTTACAGCCGATACAGCTGTAGATTTCGGGATAAAGCTCCATCATAATCTGCTGAGTGGGCTTTATATCGTTGATTGAATAGGTTCTCTTATCTGTGGGGAAGAAGGGAATTGATGCTACATACATTCCGTCCTCAACCTGCTTCTGACAAGCAAGGCAGGTCTTAAGGGTGTTGTCGCCCTTGATTCTGTAAATTGTTGCGCAGGCACCGCAGAAGCCGTGACGGCAGCCGCAGCCTCTCTTAAGAGTATAGCCTGCATATTCCATAGCGGTCATAATTGTAAGGTCGCCGGGAACTTCATATTTCTTACCGTAGAAAAATACGTTAACCATATTACTCATTATAATCAGTCCTTTCTCAAATCAATATTCGTTGGGTAATTCGTCAACCTCGTCGCAACGGAAAACGGGGCCGTCTTTACATACGTACTTTGAGCCGATATTACATCTGCCGCACTTACCTACACCGCACTTCATACGAAGCTCAAGAGTGGTATATGCCTGCTCCTTGGAGAAGCCCATTTCTGTTAAAGCACCGAGTACGAACTTAATCATAATCGGAGGACCGCAAACGAGTACGGTTTTATCTGTCTTAAGGTCGAGCTCATTGAGGTATGAGGGTACGAAGCCTACGTGGCCGTCCCATCCCTCCTGAGGTCTGTCGATGGTAAGGTATACGTTTGTATCCTTAGCCTTCATCCATACTTCCTGGATTTCCTTGAGCTGAACAAGGTCATCGGCTGAACGTGAGCCGTAAACAATGTCAACTGTTCCGTAATCGTCACGGTTATCAAGTACATAATTGATAACGCTGCGAAGAGGTGCAAGACCGATACCGCCGGCAACGAAGAGAAGATTCTTACCCTTGAGCTCTGTGTCAACGGGGAAGTTGTTACCGTAGGGACCTCTTACCATAATCTCGTCACCGACCTGAAGGTCGTGGAGATAATCGGTAAGCACACCGCACTTCTTGATTGAAAATTCCTGATATTCCTTATTTGTAGGTGATGATGTGATTGAGAACATCGCTTCACCAACACCGGGTACTGATACCATTGCACACTGACCGGGCTTATGCTCGAAAAGCTTGCCGCCCTCGGGAGCATTGACTCTGAAGGTCTTTACGTCGGGAGTTTCCTGACGGATGTCGGTAACAATGCCGACCATAGGTACAAGTGTATCCAAATTATAATTCTGATGACAGTTACAATCGCACATTCTTACTTACCCTCCTTGCTGAAAGCCTTGATTACCTTGATGATGTTTGCTGATGCGGGACACTTGTCAACACATCTGCCGCAGCCTACGCAGGAGTACATTCCGTCGTTGTTTGCGGGGAAGTAAACAAGCTTATGCATAAATCTCTGACGGAAACGCTGAAGCTGACTTGTTCTGTTGTTACCGTGAGCCATCATTGTAAAGTCGGAATACATACATGAGTCCCAGCAGCGGTACTTCTGGATACCGTTTGCTGTCTTATAGTCCTTGATGTCATAGCACTGACATGTGGGACAAACGAAGGTACATGTACCGCAGGCAAGACAGGGCTTGTAAAGCTCTTCCCATACGGGTGAGTTGAACTTTTCCTCTGTTACACTGCCGTCCCAGCCTTCGAGTGAAAGGTCAGCATAGGGAAGCTTTTCAAGGATAGCCTTGATTTTTGCCTTCTCGTCTGCTACCTCAGCCTCGTCTGCAGCCTCTGTGAGTGAAGCGCAGTCTGAAAGGAGCTTTTCACCCTTTTCTGTGTTAGCCTTCATATAAAGGTACTCGCCACAGAAGGTTGCGGTGATATCACCCTTTGCATCAGCGGGATCAACGCCGAAAACAGTACAGAAGCAGCTTTCTTCGGGCTCGTTACAGCAAAGAGCAACTGTGATGCCGTGCTCGCGTCTTGCTTTGTAGAAGGTGTCAACGGGATCTGAAAGGAATACCTTATCGAGAACCTCGATACCCTTGAGGTCACAGCCTCTGATGCCGAATACTACGAATTCTTCATTCTGAAGCTCAGCCTGAGTTACTGTGTACTTATTATCAACAGTCTTTACATTATAAAGTGTTTCACTCTGAGGGAAGAAAAGCTCTTTTGCGCTCTTGACTGTCTTTAAGGTGTCAAGGTCAACCTCAGTTTCAGCACCGTAAAGAGCGTAGTTTGTCTGACCTGCCTTCTTAGCGGGAACAAACAGACTCTTTTCTGCGGAAATAAGCTTATAGAGTTCTGTGAGATTTTCTTTCTTAATCTTTACCATAATCTTATCTCCTTTCTGATGCTTCCATATCGTCGAGAGTGAAGTTTGTAAGAGGACCTCTGGTCTCTGTATCCTCACCTGCAGTGAAATCACCGTAATATTCGTTTATATCCTTGATGAACTTTCTGTTGAAAAGGTGAAGAGGAATGCCCTGGGGACATACTCTTGAGCATTCACCGCAGTCTGTACATCTGCCTGCAACGTGGAAGGCACGGATAATGTGGAACATGCTTTCGTTGAAGGGGTCAACGTTTGCCTTCTGTTCACTGTCAAACTTGTTTGAATCGAATACGCACTTTCTGCAGGAGCAAGCGGGGCAGACGTTACGGCAGGCGTTACATCTGATACACTTTGAAAGCTCCTTGCGGAAAAATTCGAACTTTTCTTCGGGAGACATAGCCTCGATAGCGTCTACACCTGCGAAGCGGTCGCCGTCAAGTGTGTCTGCGCTTTCAAGAAGAAGCTCATCGTAAACCATATGCTCCTTGCCCTTACATACGTGACATCTTTCAAGCATTGCATCCTTATAAGCAACCTTCTTGTCGCCGTAAAGGGTTTCTACTGTAAGTTCTGTGCAATCTCCGTCGATTTCAGCGCCCTTGATATCTGTGATACCCTTAATGCCCATAGCCTTGATAGCTTCAACGTTAAGCTTACCCTTACAGCCTACACCGATGATGTATGCCTTTTCTCTGTCAACTCTGTGCTCCTTGATGAGCTGGTTGAAGGAGTAGCTGTCGCAGGGCTTGAGAAGGATTGCGGTTACGCCTTCGAAGGCTGAGCCCTGAATG
>JAZUAZ010000298.1:0-1984 GCA_045638245.1 Acutalibacteraceae bacterium
GCTGACAGTGTTGTTATGGTTGAGCACACTGAGCAGATGGTTGACGGCACCTGCCTTATTTTTAAAGCAGTAAGTCCCTATCAGAATGTGACAAAAAAAGGTGACGATGTAAAAATCGGTCAGACAGTTATAAATAAAGGCACCCGTATAACCTCAAAGCATATCGGAATTCTTTGTGCTTTGGGTGTAACCGAGGCCCAATGTATGAGAAAGCTTAAGGTCGGCATCATTTCAAGCGGTGACGAAATTGTGTCGGTTGAAGATAGTGCTCCTATGGGTAAAATTCGTGACATAAACAGTCATTTTTTAGCTTCACTTATTAAAGAAAACGGATACGAGGCTATTGAATACGGAATAGTAAAGGATGACTTCGACGAGCTTTACGGCACCTTACAGAAGGCGGCAGACGAATGTGATGCCGTACTGATTTCGGGTGGCTCCTCGGCAGGCGCCAAAGATATGACGGCGGCAGTTATAGATAAAAACGGTGAGGTGTTCTTTCACGGAATTGCTGTCAAACCGGGTAAGCCTACCATCTTCGGCAAGGTAAAAGGGAAGGCGGTTTTCGGTCTGCCGGGACATCCTGCGGCGGCTTACTTAATAGCTAAAACCGTTGTTATGAATTTGCTTCGTTTCTGCAGCAGACAGGAAAATAAGCTTCTGACCGTTTCAGCAGAAATTACCGAAAGCATATCATCAAATCACGGCAGAGAGGAGCTTGTTCCCGTTGTACTTGAAAGAGGAAAGGCACAGCCTCTTTTCTTCAAAAGCGGTCTTGTTTCCCTTATGTCGTCGGCTGACGGATTTGTTGTTATTCCACGCAATAAGGAAGGTCTTTTCAAGGGCGAAAATGTTACAGTACATTTATTTTAGGGTGATAAATTATGAAGCATAATTATCTTGACAATATACCTTTAGAAGAGGCAAAGGAAAAGTTCTTCAGTCTTGTAAAAAAGGACTTTATACATAAAACGGAAGAAATATCGGTGGCAGAAGCTGCGGGCAGAGTGCTGACAGATGCAGTTTATGCAAAAATCTGTTGCCCTCATTACAACGCCTCGGCCATGGACGGTATTGCCGTAAAGGCAAAGGATACCTATTCGGCAAGCGAAAACAATCCTATTACACTCACCTCCGATATGTACACAGTTGTTGATACAGGCGACGCAATTCCTGATGACAAGGATGCTGTCATTATGGTTGAGGACCTGTCCTTTGAAGAGGACGGTAAGGTTAAAATTATAGCCTCGGTGCATCCTTTTCAGAATGTAAGACAAATCGGTGAGGACATCTGTATGGGTGATATGATTGCTCCGTCTTTTACGGTGATCACTCCCTCACTTTGCGGTGCTATGCTTGCGGGCGGTATCACAAGGGTTTCTGTTATAAAAAAGCCGACTGTTGCAATTATACCCACAGGCGATGAAATCATTTCACCTACGGATAATCCCGAAAAAGGACAGATTATCGAATTCAACTCCTCAATCTTTTCGGGTATGCTTAAGCAGTGGGGCGCAGACACAAGGGTTTACCCCATTATCCCCGACAAAAAGGATTTACTGAAAGAAACAGTAAATGACGCCTCGGAAAAATATGATGCAGTGCTTATTCTTGCGGGCTCCTCTGCAGGCAGAGACGATTACACCTGCGATATAATAAAAGAGCTCGGCCAGGTTTGTGTTCACGGTATAGCAATAAAGCCGGGTAAGCCTGCCGTTCTAGGTAAAATCGGAAGCACTCCCCTTGTGGGACTTCCGGGTTATCCCGTTTCGGCAATAGTTGTTATGAGAGAAATTGTTAAAGAGCTGATAGCTTTCCTCTCCCATAAGACAATAAAGGCCGAAGATAAAATTACTGCTGTTTTAGGCAAGCGTATAATTTCCTCGCTTAAATACCGTGAATATGTCCGCGTTACTCTCGGAAAAATCGGTGATACTTATGTTGCCGTACCCCTTCCCAGAGGCGCAGGCATTGTAACCAGTTT
>JAZUAZ010000299.1:0-7176 GCA_045638245.1 Acutalibacteraceae bacterium
ATCTTCATTTATATAGGTAGCCTCAAACTTATCAGCAATAATAACAGGATAGTATGAAAGCTTTGCCTTTCTTAAATTTTCAGAGCCTGTATCATCCTCACGGTTAATATATTTATATGAGGTAAGCTCATTGATAACAAACTGACGGTTTATCATAGGATACGCTCCTCTGATATGAGCGTAAGCTTTTTCAAAATGTACACAGAAAATATCTTCAGAGAGACTTTCCCCCATTGTAAAAGCAACAACTCTGCCATCAACACGCAGAAGACCGCCCTTGTAACCAAGTTGGGTATAGTGGGCAAATGCACGGCGTATAATTTCAAGCTCCTGCTTAAGCGGTTCTTTATCTTCGTGCTGACTCAGTACAAGCCATTTTTCAGCCATTTCTATACACTCCGGAATATTTTCCGGACTGATTTTTTCATATATCCAGTCAAAATTCTTTTCGAAATACGAAATATGATTTCTTTTAGGCTGATATTTTTTACCCCTGAGACTTTTCAGATCTTCACTGAGATAAACATAATCACACATATCCCTTTCATAATGCACATCAAAACAGTCAGAGTGATATTTGCTGAGCATTTCGGCATTATCCTTATTCATGCCGAAAATTCCGAACGGAACACCGTTTTTTATTCCGTCATCAACAATTTCAGCAAGTGCACGTACGGTATCTCCTTCGCCGGCAGGAAAACAGTATTCAACAAAACCATCACGAAAGGTACATCTAGTAATAAGGCAACCGTAACACTCAGCTACCATGATATCCATTATTGCAGTGTAAGAAAATATATTTCCGAATGAGTATTCGCAAGTAGGAAAATTCATCTGCGATATTTTTTCTTTTATCCACTTTTCGTCGCTCAGCTGCGGACTGTGAAAATCAATCATTATTCAAAAGCATCCTTTTAACTGTGTCAGTAACGTTCTGTGATATTTCCTCTAGACTGAGCGGCTCACCGTCTTTTCCGCAACGGATAACTGTCCAGCCGAGTTTTTCTGCTGCATACAACGCAGCTTTGTGACAAGAGATAAGATACTCAACGTCCCTTTCGTGAACATCTTTTTTAGTTTCATCGCCCTTATATCTCTTAGAAAGAAGTTTCTGAGAAATGTCAACAGGCATATCAAGATAGATTACAAGATCAGGCTCGGGAATATCAAGCTTCTTATATTCAAATTCGAACAACCATTCAAGATAGCAGTCCCAATCTTCTTCCTTAAGTTTTGTCATCTGGTGGGATGCGTTTGAAGTTGTGTATCTGTTAGCAACAACTATCTTATCTGAGTTATATTCCTTTTCCCAATGCTTTTTATAGCTAGCATATCTGTCAACAGCATAAAAAGTTGATGCTGCATAAGCATTTACATCTGACGGCTTATCTCCGAGCTCACCGCCGAGATACATTTTTACAAGTGTACTTGAAGGATCATTGTAATAAGGCAGATCGAGAGTATATGTCTTATATCCCTCAGCTTCAAGCCATTTTTTCAGAAGCTCCGCCTGAGTAGATTTCCCGCTACCGTCAAGACCTTCAATAACTATCATTTTTCCCATATATAATTACTCCGTTAAATCAATATGTAAGGATAACTGCAAATACTCTGAGAGTACCCTCAGCTTCTCTGTTTGCTATTGAGTGCTTCTGTCCTGCGAGGCATACACAGCTATCACCTTTGTTGAGAATTTCAGTCTTACCGTTATCGTCGTAAGTAGCAGTACCCTCCATAATATAAAAGATTTCTTCTTCATTTTCGTGAACATGACCACCAATAGAACAACCGGGTTCAAGTACAATTTCCGCAACAAGTCTTGACTCACCTTTATATTCGCCTTTATCAAGAATTTCACGTATTGTAACCTGTCCGTCACCGCCACGCATATTGACTTTTACTGATTCTGTCATATTTTCATTTCTTTTTATCATTACAGACTACCCCCAATTTTACAATCTATATAATTATAGCAACTTTTTCAATTATATTCAATGCTTTTTGAATATTTTTTTCTTATTCTTTTATATAAGTTACATTGACAAATTCATATTTTTACTCTACAATTAAATAAATAAGCAAAGGAGTGTTAACATGTCTCAGAACGGTGTTCATATTATCGGCATCACGGACTGTACTCAGGATGTCTGTGCAGCCTCCGGCAGAATCTCAACACAAAATGGTACTGCTCTTGAAATATTTGCAAAAAGTCATGATCAGGAAAAAAATACATCTCTGATAGGAAAGGTTACCCGCTCGGGTCACACCTCAACAATAGAGCATATTTTCTTTAATCTTGCCTTTGAAAACGTGAGTGTTGTAGTTGAGCAATTTATGATTGAATTCCGACTTGCATCATTTACAGTTAAATCCAGACGTTATGTTGATTTTTCTGATTGCGGTTATAAGGTTCCTGAATTTGAAAACGAAGCTGATAAGCTTCTTTATACAAACACAATGGATAAGCTTTTCAGTTCATACATTAAGCTTACAGAAGCAGGCATTCCCAAGGAAGATGCAAGATTTGTTCTACCCTACTGTTTTTACAGTAACTTCTTCTGCTCACTTAACGGTAGAGAGCTTATCAACGTTCTTAACGCAATGCTTTATGGCAGAGGTAAGGATATAAAGGAAATCTATGAAATAGGTCTTTCCCTTCTTGCCCGCGCCAGAGAAATGGCCCCCGGCATATTTGTCGATTTTGAAGCAAAAGGCAAAAAATACTACGATGAATATAGTTTCGATTTTGAAATCGAAGATAACAAAACTTCTGATGAGCTTTGTGAGGTACTCTCCTATACTGAAAATGCAGAGACAAACATTTGCAGATGTGCTCTTGTTGAAAAGTACAACTGTTCAACAGCTCAGGCAGATAAAATTCTCGAAAGTACTGAGAACACTGAAAAAACTCTACAGGCTCTCGTCCACTCATCAAGACCCAGAGCTCTGGAAAGCATGTGTGCAACCGTTCGTTTCAACCGCGTATCCCTTGCTTGTCTTACCCATTTTGCAAGACACAGAATGCAAAGCATCTGTATTCCGGACATTATAAATACCAGAAGAAACGATTATGTGCTTCCAGAAACCGTTAAAGCAGATGCTGAGCTTGAAAGAATATACAAAAATAGTTTTGACGAAATGGAAACTCTTTATTCTACGCTTAAGGACAGAGGTTATACAAAAAGCGAGCTTATTTACTGTGTACTCAGCGGCTCAACACTTGATATTGTAACAACGATGAACGCCAGAGAAATGCTTTTATTTTTCCGTTTGCGTTCATGCACAAGAGCTCAGTGGGAAATCCAGGAATTCGCAAATGATTTCCTCTTTAAGTTAAGAAAAATCTATCCTTCTCTCTTCAGACTGTACGGTCCCAGCTGCTATCAGTCAGGTGTTTGTCCTGAGGGTAGATTAAGTTGCGGCAGAAGCTCTGAAATCAAAGAAAAATTTTCTAAATAAACATCTGAAGTCGGTTCGATTATGAACCGACTTTTTTTCAGAAAAAAATCCCGCCGGATTATTATCCAACGGGTAATCTATACGTTTGAGCGGGACTTCTCCGCATCAATCGTGGCGGAGAAGTCACAAACGCTCAAGACTTATCCGCGTGATAGTATTATGTGTTGTTATAAAAGCAATATACAATGGCAAAATTATCTTTCTTTTAATTTATTTACCATGATTTTCGCAGCCTTATAAATATCTCCACATCCCATTGTGAGTATTATATCTCCACTTTTTGCATTAGAAAGTACGTAATCAGCAATTTCTTCAAAAGTATTGAACCACACACTACCGGGAATTTTTTCTGCAAGATCCTTTGTATATATACCGTATGTGTTGACCTCTCGTGAACCCATTATTTCAGTCATAACACATTTATCGGGTATCTGAAGCACTCTGACAAAATCATCGAAAAGTATCTTGGTCCTTGAATATGTGAAAGGCTGAAATACCGCCCATACAGTGCTATATCCCATCTTCATTACTGACTCAAGCGTAACACGAAGCTCCTCAGGATGATGAGCATAGTCATCGGCAACAGTAATGCCGTTGATTTCAGCAAGTATTTCAAAACGGCGGCCTGCCCCTGAAAAAGCTTCTATTCCGATTTTGCATTCCTCAGGTGTACAACCGGAATTCATAGCCGTTGCAAATGCGCCGAGAGTGTTAACGATATTATGATCTCCGGGGATTTTGAGTGCTACTCTGGTAAGCTTCTCACCTTTGGACATAATATCAAATTCAGCGAAAGCGCCTCTGTTATAGCTTACATTTTCAGCATAATAATCGTTTGTATTACTCATACCGAAGGTAATCTTTTTTCTATCAATACCTTCAACGGATTTCACGGTGTTTTCATCATCACCGTTATATATTAAAGTGCTTGTTGTGAGTAAAGAAAAATCTCTGAAGCACTTGATTATATTATCAAGATTACCGAAGAACTCAAGATGGTCTTCATCAACATTAAGAATAAGCGCAACGTCCGGAGCGAGATCAAGAAAATGTGCGCCGTATTCACAAGCCTCACAAACCATCAGTTCGCTTTTACCTGCGATTCCGTGGCTGTCGATGAGAGGAAGCCTGCCGCCGATTACCGCAGTTGGGTCCTTCTGTGCCATAACGAATATCTGTGTAAGCATTGAAGTGACAGTCGTCTTTCCGTGTGTTCCGCAAACAGCTAAGCATTCAGAATATCTTCTTGTTATTGCTCCGAAAAGCTTTGCTCTTTCAAAACAAGGAATGCCGCTTTCCTTTGCAGCAACAAGCTCGGGATTATCCTTAAGAATTGCTGCAGTGTAAACAATAATTTCGGCACCTTCAAGATTTTCAGGCTTCTGCCCGAGAGTAACCTTAACTCCAAGACCTCTGAGTTTATCTATATTATCACCGGTATTGTTATCAGAACCGGTAATTTCATACCCCCAAGTAAGAAGTATCTCAGCAAGAGGACACATACCGCTTCCACCTATGCCTATGAAGTGAATATGTTTTTTTTCTTTTAAAAGTTTATCTATTTCAAACATAGCTGTACCTCACTTTGAATTTATCTCATACATTATATTTCATTTTATCAAAATAGTAAACACCTTATTGAAAATTAACAATAAAAATTTATCTGAATATACTGCAGTATAGTTATCCTTTCAGGAGTTGCTTTATTATGAAGAAAGAATCTATAATTATTATCGGCGGAGATAAACGTCAGGAGCATATTTATGACGTACTTTCGGCAGACGGGTACAATTGTGTGTTAGAAAATCAATCTGCTGAGCATATTGAAGAAAAGCTCTCAACACACAGATATGTTATCCTACCTGTACCTGTAAGCAAAGACAACAAGAACATTTATTGTAAAAATGAAAATTTCTTGCTCAGCTGTAATGAATTAGCTAAAAATCTTACTGACAGTCATATAGTTTTCGGTGGAGGTTTAGGCAAAGAACTGACTTGTGTACTGAACAAAAATAAAACTGTTTACTATGATTTTAACAACAACGAGGATTTCCTTGTATATAATGCTTTCCTTACTGCTCAAGGCGCTTTAAAATTACTGCTTGATAACACAGAAAAGACTTTGTGCGGCAGAAAAGTACTGATAACAGGATTCGGAAGAATCGGAAAATCCCTTGCAATACTGCTTAAACCTCTGAATCTGTCTGTAACTGTGTGTATCAGAAACGATAATCAACAAAACCTTGCAGAATGCCTGGGTTTTGATACTATAAAGTATGACAGATTAAAAGATACGCTCGCAGACACAGATTTCATTTTCAATACAGTTCCCGTACGTATATTAGATACTGAAGATATTAAAACAATGAAAAACAACTCAATATATTTCGAGCTTGCATCAGCCCCTTACGGTGCAGATCGCTCTCTTTTTTCTTCCGGCGCAAAATTCGTTGACGGCGGGTCACTTCCCGGGAAATATACACCTCATTCAGCGGGAGAAAAAATTGCGAAAATTATCGAAAATCTCATTCAAAGGAGTGATATAAATGGAAAATAAACTTAATATCGGCTATGCTCTAACAGGATCGTTCTGTACACTGGAACAGTCGTTGATTCAGATTGAAAACCTTGTCAATAACGGTCATAACGTCCTTCCGATTATGTCATATAATTGTGCAAATACAAGCACCAGATTCGGAAAAGCAGAGGATTTCATCAAACGCATTGAAAAAATTACAGGTAATTTTGTAATACGAACTTTAACCGACGCAGAACCTATAGGACCAAAAAATTTAACCGACGTAATGGTTGTGCTGCCGTGTACGGGAAATACCATTTCCAAGCTGAAAAACGGCATATATGACACTCCTGTTACCCTTGCCGCTAAATCTCACCTGCGCAACAGAAAACCTCTTATAATCGGAGTTTCGACAAATGACGCTTTGAGTGTTACGGCAAAGAATATCGGTGAACTGATGAATTATAAGCACCATTATTTTATCCCGCTGAAGCAAGACAACCCATATGCAAAACCTTCATCTATTGTATGTGTTTTTGAACGTCTGTGGGATACAATTGAAGCAGCTATCAACGGAAAGCAGCTACAACCGCTTTTATCATGCTAACTAACAAATCTGTCGGATTAAATATTTCCGACAGATTTGTTATAGCAGCACCTTTTTATCGCTCGATAAAAAGATCAGGACGCATCAATTGCATCCTGATAACTTTAATTATTCAAAACCTTCAAATGTTACATTGTTTCGCTTCATAACGTCCTCATTTGAGATCACCGCACCGGCAGAGGGAAGATTCTTTGATTTATATCTTGAGGCTTTGACGAATTCACCTTCAACATACTCTCTTACAACGGAAAGCTTCTGGTTTTTCTTGACAGTGAGACAAGCAACACCCTGCGTATCCTTCATAGCTTTAGTTGCAATAGCAGCAGTATCGACAATGAGGCATCTTCCGCCGGTAGTCTCAAGAACAACAAGACCATCCTCTTTCATATAAAGCATACCTACAAGCGGAGACTTGTCACTGTAAGCTTTAATAAGCTTGTTACGGTTGGTCTTTGTGGCATATGAGGAAAGGCTTACCTTCGCACATTTACCGTTTTCAAAAAAGAACAGCATAAAGCCCTCGTACTGTTTAGTCAGTACCATATAAACAGTCTGCTCCCCTTCTTCCATCTCAAGCTTGGAAGGGATATAA
>JAZUAZ010000300.1:0-6006 GCA_045638245.1 Acutalibacteraceae bacterium
ACCTGAAGCACATACTCATGGAGTCTGTCTACATGGTCATAGGGAGAAAGACGCCAGTCATATGCAAAGGCATACTGACCATTATGATCATAATTCCATGTTGATTTTGATGCTGCAATTGAATCAGCCATCGTCTTGTAACGAACGCCTGTACCCTTTGTCGGGTTACCGTCATAATCAAGACCTGCATCTGGGAAAAGAGGCTTAAGCTCATCATAGATCGCTCTGCCATAGTTATCCCACTTGTCAAAAAGCATACCCTCAAGAACAAAGGGCTTGAGAATGTTTACTGTTGTTTCAACGATAGTATCCTTATCAACACCCTCTTCACCGCCTAATGAGAGCTCTTCAAACTGAGCAACACAAAGCGTTCCGTCGGGATAATAAAGGCCGTCACCGTTACCTCTGATGTAAACAATGGGGGTTCTTTCATTTGCCGCTGAAGCCGTTGCCATAGGTGCCATAACTGCAAAAAGCATAACAGTGACAACAAGAAGTGAAATTATTTTTTTCATTTTTCGCTCGACCCCTTTTGTTAAATTTTTACATAGTATATTACAACAGAAAAATTTACGTATGTAAACTATATATACATAAAATATTCATTTTTCAACTTCGGAAGAATTCGCAAATACATCTGAAAAAGATTTTCGAATTTAAAAAATTGTATTGAGTTGTTTTTTACTGAAAAATTTAAGTAGAAGCCTTGTATATCATCATTGCGAAAGCGAGCATACAGCCTATGGCTGATGATATGCACACTTCGTGTGATGATATGCGCCTATCGGCGATGATATGGCATTGCTTTCGGAATGGATGAAAAAATAAAAACGGCACCCGAAGGTACCGTTTTTATTTTTTTGTGTTTACAGCTCAATTTAGCAACAACCCGAAAAATTGAAATTGGTAGGCATCTAGCGTTGGGCGGGCTGCCCTCAGCCCGCCGTTAAAATTTGCTGTAAACCTACGGCTGCTTGAGGGCAAGTCTCTCTACGCAATACCAATTTTCTGACTTTTTATCGGTCAGGGGTATGTGTTATTTCTTAAATAATGAAATCAGGAAGTTGAACAGCGCTGTAAACCATCTGATAAGCACTGCAAATCTTGAAGTTGTGTTTGTGGTATCCTTGCTGACATCCTTGTTTTCATCGGTGAGAGGTGTGAGAATTCCTACTTCCTCAACCTTACCGTGTGACATTTCTTCAAATGAAGACTCATAATACATATACTGTGAATATGTGCCGTGAAGACCTGTGAAGGATTCCGTTGCCTTAACATAAGCATCATCGTAGAAAAGGTCAAGTGCCATAAAATCCACACTGTGGGGGTAGATGTCGTGTCTGAGCTCTTTTATGTACCAGGTGTAATCTGCAAAGGGTGCAGTTGAGCCGTCGACCATCTTATCTGCCGAGATGTACTTGCCGAAGCCTGCTTCAACTCTTCCGGTGATATAATCATCGGAAAGCTTGCCCTTTATCTCTGAGGTTGTGGCACCCTCAAAGCTCTGTTTATAAAGAGATACTACACCGTCACCAAGGATATCACTTTCTTCAATAACGGGATACATCTGGTCGCCGTATTTGGTCAAAATATATACCTTTACACCGGCATTCTGCATTTCCTTGAGCGTTGAAACGGTGGCTTTTTTAATTTCGTTATAACCGTAAATCTTATCAATAAGCTTATCATATTTGCCGTCAGCATTATCGCTTCCGAGTACAAATTCAACAGCTTCGTCTACTACCTCAGCGCTTACCATACCCCACCAACCGGGACATTTACCAAAGACTTCACGGATAAGACGGGGCATAAGATTAAGAGATATTTTATCATAGATACCCATAATAAAATCTGTTCCGCCTTCAAGAAGTCCGTTGAATGTAGCGAGGTTGACTGTTTGCTTAACAAGGTCAAGAACAGGGCTTGTATCAATAAATGTGTTTACAAAGCGGTTCAATGCATCAGGATTGAGGTCCACCTTATTGGTATATACCTGATCTGCAATTTCAGCACCCATAGCAATGCTGTTGTACATTATAACGCCTTCGACTTCGTTTTTTGCCTCTTCTGCAAACATATTGAGATATGCATTGACAATAACGTTACCCTCACAGCGACAAAGAATATTTACCTTGTCATGGCCTGTGCTTTTCTTTACTGCATCAACAAAGCGTTTAAAATCCTTCGCATTTTCTCTGGGGTCAAGACGCATATCATACTGGAACTGTATACGCTGAGCCCAGCCGGTAGCATCGCTTGTATGACTGGTGTTTTTACCGCTATACTTTGCTAACAGGTTTTCAATTTGATATTCCGTTTCGATACCGGTGATATTGCCCTCTCCCTTTTCACCGTCGTTATTGAGCTTATAGCCGTCATAGATAGGTGCGATTTCCTCTAAAAGAATATCACAGTACTCATCCCACTCGTCAGTTAAAAGAGCTACACCGAGAGCAGGGAGAATATTTGCCGTTGCTTCGATGATAGAGTCTGTACCGCCGGAAAGGTTGGTTTCAGCCATATTTTCACTGCCGGTACCGAGAGACGGATCTTTGTAGATATCTGTTCTGCCCTTGACGTAAATAACAGGGGTGACACCGCAGTTGCATTTATAACCATCTGCTGCAAAAACTGTAAAGCATAAAGAAGTGGTGCTTACAAGCATAATTACGGTAAGTAATAATGCAAGTGGTTTTCTGAGTGTTCTTTTCATTGTTTTACCCTCCTGATAAAAATATATTAACCGTTAAGATTCGAAGATACTCCGAGCCTTAACTATTAATTACTAATATATTATATCAAAATGTAATTAATTTGTAAATAAAAAATTTCATATTTAAGAACCATATATTTTACCAGTCAGGTACACTTCATTACGTAAGCACTTCATTTGCCGTAAGGAAACTTCGTTGTGCCGTGAGGCACACTTCATTGGCGCAACCACTTCGTTTGCCGTAATGCAACTTCATTCGTTTATGTCCTGCGAACTTAAATGAAAAAATCCAAGTCCGAAGACTTGGATTTTTTAGCTGCGTAACTAGGATTCGACTCTCGCTGCGAACTGCGCAGCTCGGTCATTCGCGGCTCTGACAGTCCACCGGACTGTCATTCACTACCGCTCCTACTTCGAATCCATTTCATTTCTTAACGAAAAAATAAAAACGGCACCCAAAGGTACCGTTTTTTGGCTGCGGAACTAGGATTCGAACCCAGACAAACAGAGTCAGAGTCTGCTGTGCTACCCTTACACAATTCCGCAACGAACAAGAGATATTATATCACCTATTTTTGAAAAGTCAATAGTTTTTTTCAATTTTTTTCAAGTTTTTTATCCGTGTTAAATTTTATACTTTGCACCTGATAAAAATATCACTCAGGACGCCACATGCATTTTTTCATATCCACTGTATTACTGTCAATAAAGGAAACTCCTTCACACGTAAGCAGCTCTCTTTGCATATTCTCACCGCCGAAGGCAAAGGCAGAAGAAAGCTTACCTTCTTTTGTCACAACCCGATGGCAGGGAATACTGTCAGGGTCAGGATTAACGTGAAGTGCGTACCCCACTACTCTCGACCAGCGGGGATTACCGGCTAAAAGTGCAATCTGCCCGTAGGTGGCTACCTTCCCTCTCGGAATACGTCTTACCTGCTCATAAATTTTTTGAAAAGTATTCATTTTTTAGCCTCCTTTCGTCTTTTAGGCATATTATATCATAAAACCGCCAAAATATGAAACAAGGCATCTGTAATTATTGTACAAAACTTAATTAAAACTTTTAGTAAGTTTGTATAAGTTTATTCTTGCCTTTATCGGGTATAAGTGATAAAATCTTCAAGGCTTATAAAATAGTATAAATATGTAAAATCAGGAGGTTAAATTATGAGCTTTTTAGGCGGAGTTCTCTCCATCAGCAACGTTTACACCTTATTGTTTGTAGTTTTCGCTGTTCTTCTCGGCGGCTACGCACTCGGCAGAATCACAGTTAAGGGTATTTCTCTCGGCGATGCAGGCGTGTTCATCATCGCTCTTATCGCAGGCGCACTTGCTTTCCATGTTAATGAAAGTGAAGCTCTTATTTTCAATCTTTCAAACAGCGATTACAACTTTGAAAGCGGACTTAAAATCGTTGAAGCTCTCGGTCTCGTACTCTTCGTTACTTCAGTAGGCTTCATCGCAGGTCCCAAGTTCTTCGGTAACTTCAAAAGAAACTTCAAGTCATACGTTCTTCTCGGTGTTATCATCATCCTTGCAGGCGGTCTTTCAGCTGCAGGCTGTATCGGTCTCGGTGAAGTGCTCGGCTACGGCGGTGCAATCGAGAACCAGGACGGCTTCGTTGCTATGATTGTAGGTCTTCTTTCAGGCTCACTTACATCAACCCCCGCTTTCTCAGCAGCTAAGGCTACTGTTGATCCCGCTTACGAATCACTCGTATCAGTAGGTCACGGTATTGCTTACATCTTCGGCGTTATCGGCGTTGTTCTCTTCGTTCAGCTCGTTCCCAAGCTTACAAAGGCTAACATGGAAGAAGAAAGAGCAAAGCTCGTTATCAAAGAAGAAGGCAAAAAGAAGGAATTCAAGGGTAAGCTCTTCCACATCGATCACATGGGTATCGCAGCATTCTCTCTTGCAGCAATCCTCGGTACACTTCTCGGCGGTGTTAAGGTTCCCCTTTCAGGCGACGGTCTTTCAGGCACTTGCTTCTCACTTACAACAACAGGCGGCTGCCTTCTTGTAAGCCTTGTACTCGGTCACTTCTCACGCATCGGTAAGATCAGCATCATGCCCGAGCAGAGCACTCTCAAGCTTTTCCGTGAGCTTGGTCTTGTTCTCTTCCCCGTTGGTGCAGGTATCCCCGGCGGTGCAGAATTCGTTGAGAACTTCGATATTATGTACTTTGTTTACGGTATCATCATGACAATCGTTCCCCTTATCATCGGCTTCTTCTTTGCGAAGTACGTTCTTAAGCTCAGCCTTCTCAACAACCTCGGTTCAATCACAGGCGGTATGACATCAACTCCCGCTCTCGGTACTCTCATCGGTACTGCAGGCACAGAGGACGTTGCTTCAGCTTACGCTGCAACCTACCCCATCGCTCTTATCGCAGTTGTGCTTGTATCACAGTTCCTGATAATCCTTTTCTGATAAAGATATAAAAAAGATAATCCGTCATCATAGCGATGGCGGATTTTTTTATCGGGTATCGTTACATCGGTATCCGTGGGCGTCGACCGTATACAAAAGGCAGGTAGTGTTTACCTTTTATCGCCACGGTTCCCCGCGATTGCGAATTGAGAATTGAGAATTAATTACGGTAAGGGATATCCTGCTTCACGGTAGATTCTGTACCAGTCCTCACGGGAGATAGTCACGTCAGCCGCTTCGGCTACTGCCTTCACACGCTCGGGCTTTGTTGTACCCACGATAGGCTGTGTCTTTTCGGGAAGTCTAAGAAGCCATGCTATAGCCATACCTGCAGGGGTAAGTCCGTACTTCTCACCAAGCTCAGCAAGAGTTTTGTTAATATCTGAGAATTTTTCTTCATTAAGGAAGCAACTCTTGATAAATCCCTGCTGTAAAGGCGACCAGGGCTGAATTGTAATCTCGTTGAGTCTGCAGTAATCGCGAAGATAACCGTCATAATTTATACCGTCATTATTACAAAGATTGACATTTGCACCGCTTGAAACCATAGTTGCATTTGCGATACTAAGGCGCATCTGATTTATCTTAAGAGGCTGTTCAACGTACTTCTTAAGAAGTTCAATCTGCATGGGACTATGATTCGACACGCCGAAATTGCCTACCTTACCGCTCTTTTCAAGCTCATCAAAGGCCTCGGCAACCTCCTCGGGCTCCATAAGCAAATCAGGGCGGTGAAGAAGAAGGATATCTATATGCTCAATGCCGAGTCTTTTAAGTGATCCTTCAACGGAGGAGATTATATGCTCCTTTGAAAAATCGTACATCACGCCCGGTACGATAGAGCATTTTGTCTGGATGAGC
>JAZUAZ010000301.1:0-9231 GCA_045638245.1 Acutalibacteraceae bacterium
CCACAGGACTATAAGCCTGCATTCTGGGCAGGTTACTTTGACCGTACAGCTTTCTATATCCGTGATTTTGCCCATCAGGCATCGGGCGCATACTATGTAGGACTCGAAGAAGAAATTTTCAATATGTATTATACCTTCGTAAGCGGCGCAAGTGAAAAAACAGGATGGTTTGCACCCTGGGCATTCAATTTTGACGGCAGTGTTTACTATATGGATACACCTAATTACAAAAGGTTTGTTCGTGAGATAACGGCACAGTTTGAGCTTTGCGAAAAGGCATACAGTCTTTATCTTCTTACGGGCGACAAAAGGTATGTTGAGGACGATGTTATATTCAACTTCATAGAAAAATCTTTGACGGTTTTCATTGATAACCTTGACGGCACAGTGCTCAAAGAAAAGAACGGCATTCCTGAAGGTAAGGGGAATATATTTGAAATATCTGCCACTTATAATGAAAGAGGCTTCAAGGCAGCTGAAGCCGGCGACTGCATTGCGGCGATGTATCAGGCAATTTTGTCTTATGCGAATATTCTTAAAATCAGAGGCAACACCGAAGAATCAGAAATTCAGTTTAAACGGGCTGAGGATTTGAGAGAGTATTTCAACAACGAATGGAGTGTTGTCAAGGGTACCGATATGTTCGCCTATGCTATTGATAACAAAGGTAAAAAACATTACCAATGGAAGAAAATGGGTAAAGAAATTCACGGTGGCGAAACGCTGAAATTCATTCCCTTTAAAAAGCTTTCTTATGAGGGTGAAAGAACCGAAAAGCTTCTCGACTACATTCATGAGTGTGAACTCAACCCCAAAACAAGAGAGGATAACATTGAAAGTTTTACATATCTTCCTGACATATTTTTCCGTCACGGCAGAAGTGAAGAAGCATGGCACTGGATGAAGCATATAATCTCACAAAAGGATTTGCCCCACGAACACAAATCGCAGGGCACAAACGGAGATTATCCGGAGGTTTCATTCACTTTTATTTCCCATATTATTGAGGGTATGATGGGTATTTCAGTTAATGCAGTTACAGGCGAAATAATTGTTATCCCTTGTTTGCCTGAAGAAATTACAGACATCAGACTCTTTGATTTAAATTTTGGTGATTATTCAGCAGATGTTTTTATCGAGAACAATGAGATAACCGTGCATAGCCACGGTAAAAAGACTTTAATATACAAATCTTTCTGATTCTAAAAGCTTAAAGTTTACCTGTTTTCAGGGCGGCTTTCATCCCGATTTTAAGGCGATGACCAAATTAAAATTTTTTAGTATATAGGTTATGCGACGGGCAAGTGCTTTCAAAGGAGAAATAGTATTGTTTACAATTTTTATCACTTGTATTGAGTAAATCTCTTCTGAGTATCCGCACCGGAACTCAGTAGCCAAAAGGCTGCTGAGCTTCTTTTTTTATCCCTCCTACTAAAAGCACAAGGGACTTGAATTTGCAATATATAATCGTCTTTTTTTATAAATTAACGTATTTCTCTTGAAATTAGTGTAATCGGGTGATATTATGTTCTTACAAAGAATAAACGGAGGTATGAAAATGACAGCAATATTTAACAACATTCTTTACAAAATTATCAGTTTCTTTCTTTCGATAGCGATGCTTTTCGGCTATACAGGCGATGGATTGAAGGAAGATTCTTCGGAATGGAACACAAACTATAAATATGTTTTTGTTCACGGACTTTCAGGTTGGGGAAGCTATGATGATACTTATAAGGTTATGCCGTACTGGGGTATGTTCGGCGGTGATCTTATGGAATATCTCAACGATAAAGGCTTCGAATGCTATGCTGCGTCAGTTTCTCCCACTTCAAGTGCGTGGGACAGAGCCTGCGAGCTTTACGCTCAGCTTACAGGTACCATTGTTGATTACGGCAAGGCTCACAGCGAAAAGTATAATCACGAGCGATACGGAGCTGATTACACAGGTAGGGCACTTATTGATTCCTTTAGCAGTGAGGACAAGATAAACCTTTTAGGTCACTCATTCGGCGGTGCAACGGTACGACTTTTTGCCAGCATTATGGAAAAGGGCGTAGCTGAAGAAATTGCCGCTACTCCTGAAGCTGAGCTTTCTGACTTCTTCAAGGGCGGCAAGGGAGACTGGATTTACAGTGTTACAACTCTTGCTGCACCTCATAACGGCACGACTGCTTATATGGTTGATAAAGAGGATATGCCTGAAAACAACTCGGTATTTGCAGGTATCACCGACGATATACAGTACGCTCTTTCAAATCTTATAAGAGTATCAACCGGCGGTGAGGATGACGGCAGAAGCAAGGAGGATTTTGCTTCCTTTGATATGTATATCGACAATGCTCTGGCAATGAATAAGGATATACTTACTCTTGAAAACACTTATTATTTCTCTTATGCCTGCAGTGCAACCGTACAGAACGAGGACGGTACTTATTCACCTGTAAGCGGAAAGATGGAATCTCTCTTTGTTGCTTCTTCAAAGGCAATGGGTGCTTATACGGGAGTAACTGAGGGCGGCTATGTGGTCGACGAAAGCTGGCAGGAAAATGACGGTCTTGTAAACACTGTTTCCGCACTTTATCCCTCGGATGCTCCTTATAAGGATTACGATGCAGAAAATGTTGAAAAGGGTATCTGGAATGTTATGCCTGTTTATGACGGAGACCATATGTCTCTTCAGGGCGGACTTCTCAAGACAAACGAAGTAAAATGCTTCTACGTCGAGCATCTTTCAATGATAAATAGTTTGTGATATAAAAGAAACCCCGATAAGCGGGGTTTCTTTTAATATTACGCCGCCTTATCAATCCCCACCACAAACTGCTTAAAGTCAATATCTCTCCGTCTCCACCACAGCACACTGAGTAATTATTTTTGCCCGCTTTCAATGAATATATTGAAAAGAGTTAATAAACATGGTAAGATGGTTTAGAGGAGTGGTTTATGTGAAAATTATTTTTTTTGATGATATATCCCGTCAGTTTTTTAAACATAAAAATATTCATAGATATAGAATGAAAAAAGTTTCCGATATGACTGCTGAAGAAGCAAATAGATATTGTCATTGGTTTTGTGAAGAAAACAATCTGAACGACGAATTCTATGAGTTCGTATCTAAAATAAAAGCTGAACATTATTACTGTCCGTTTTTGCATGCATATATTGAACAGGAGGGCTGCTGTGAATTGCAGATGATTTCAGAGGGCTTCCTTGAAGGGTATGTTTTATCGGGAATTCAAGTTGACAGGACTAAATTAGCTGAATATTGTTCAGCTTGTCGCAACAGCTTATAAAATATAAAAATAAATATCCACCCGATATGAGGGTGGATATTTTTTATAGAGGATATTAAGCAAGATTGAATGCCGAGCTTTATTCTGCTTCCATAGCTTTACGCATTTCGAGAACCTCGTTGTGAATTCTTTCCTTTTCCTTACCGGTGAGCTTGTAGAAGAAGAATGGAGCACCTGCAAGGAACATCATAATACCGTGTACAATTGTATAGAAGAAGAGGAGAGCAATCTTGTTTGTGTCGGGACTTACTACACCGTCGACAAAGTCATAGTTGACAACATTATCAAGGATTTTAGGAGCAACATAGCCTGCAATTGCACCACTGATTGTTGTGCCCAGACCTATAACGTAGGGAAGCGAAGCATCAAGGCGTTTGCCCGTTTTAAGCTCAAGGTCTTCAAGAACGTCTGCCTGGAACATAAGGGGAAGAAGATTTGATGCACCAAACTGTAAGCCGATGAGGAAGAGACAGGCAATAAACACAAACATAAGGGGCTTGCTGTCTGTAGTGAAATAGAAGTAACCGATTGTGAAGGCTACAATATTTGCACATACGGAATAAATACCGCTTGCGATGTAAAGCACTCTTGCATTGAACTTTTTAAGAAGTGCGTTTATAACGAGCATACCTACAGCAGTACCGATACCAACGGGAAGAAGAACAAAAATCTTCTTTGAAGGGTCACCGATAAGAACGATGGCAAGATAACCCTCCATAAATGTTGAAATACCTCTGAAGCTCTTTAAGAATTCAGAAAGAATAACAACGTGGGCATGCTTGTTTTTGATAATATCCTTTAAGCCGAGTACAGGGTTCTGCTTTTTGGCTGAATAAGGGATACGTTCTCTTACCATACTCATACCGAGAAGAACGGTTATAATACCCAACACACCGCAGAATGCGGCACAGATTATGTACTGTAAGCCTTCGTTGTTCTTCCATATAAGGCCGATGATAAGAAGGAAAAGCATCGGAGCTGAGTTGCCGACTGCAGATGCAAAGCTTCTGAGAGAGAGAACCTGATCACGCTCTCTCATATTGGGTGTCATAACGTTGGGCAGCATATTGATTACGTTACCGAAGGAACACATTACACTCCATGAAAGTGCAATTGTAACAATATAAATGAACATAATTGTTCCGGTAAACTGAGGCGGAGTAACAAAGGTGAGCATCATTATTATCGACATAGGTATAATAATGAGGAACATAATAGGTCTGAACTTGCCTTTTTTGCCGGTTCTTCTTCCGTCAATATACAGTGTTATGAAGAAATTAAGCACAAAGGGAGTAATGGTAATGATAGTATTAAACCATGAGTGATAGTTTTCGTTGTAATCGTTTATTCGTAAAACGTTGGTAAGATAAGCGTTTCTGTTGGCACCGACAACACCCGTCATAGTTGTGTAAAAGAATACACCTGCAAGATAAAAAATAAACTCCGGTGTTTTAACGTGCTTCTTGTTGGGGTCGGCATTTGATAAAATTGTGGATTGTGACATATTTTCAGCCTCTTTCTTCATATTTTTTATATCAGTTATGATATGTTTACTTCATATATTATCATATTGCACATAAAATTGAAATAGGTAATTTTAAATTAAATGTAAATTTCACAAAAGAAAATAAATTCTTGTCGAAATGTTACATTTGACTAAACTGTTGAATGATGGTATAATGCATAACAAGGTCCATCTTAGTGGTGGAATAATATAAAAAGGAGGTAAGCTTAATGAAAAAGATCATCTGTAAGGTTGAGTATGATACCGAAAATGCAGAGCTTGTAGCAAAGTACACAAGCGGTGAATTCGGTGAAGCAGCAGGCTTCGAAGAAAGCCTTTATATGACCGCAAACGGCAAGTATTTCCTTTATGTTAACGGCGGCGAAGAATCACCCTACAAGGCTGAAAACATCACAAGAATGTCAGCTGAAAAGGCAACAAAATGGCGTGAAGAACGTGGCGTATGATTCCGGACTAAATAAAAACTGCTCACTTCGTAACAGAGGTGAGCAGTTTGCTTTTTTATGCGTTGAATTCAGCACTCCATCCGAAAACGGTAACAGAGCCCGGTTCTGCTTTGCAGATGGCGTCCTTCTGTGAAAAATCGTCCTTTTTCTCTGTTGAATCGTTAACACCCCACCAGGGCTCGAGGCATACGTAAGGTGCACCTGGCTTTGCCCATATTCCGAGATAGGGGGCATTGCCGAGGTTGAATTTTATCTTGGCTTTGTCTGTGTGCAGAGTGATATTTTCCGATTTGATTCCGTGAAGGATAAGTGCATCCTCATTGAATATATCTTCGGTGATGATTATGTCTCTTTCATTATTGAGCACGGGATATGTCTCAGGGAGTCTGAGTGACCTTACAAGGTCGATTTTTTCCGTTGCGAGAGTTTCCTCTGTATCAAAAGTAAGCTTGTCTCCGATTTTGCAGTTGAATGCAGGGTGTGCACCGAGTGAGAAGTACATTATATTATCGTTTTTATTGCCGATAGCGTGGGTAACGGTAAGCTTATTGTCTTCAATGGTGAAGGTTACCTTTACTTCGAAGCAATAAGGATAAAGCTCAAGTGTTTCGGGTGTTTCTTTGAGAATAAACGAAAGGGTATTATCGGTTTTTTCGAGAAAATCCCATTTCATCTTTCTTGCAAAGCCGTGCTTTGGCATAGTGTACTCTTTTCCGTCAAGAAAGTACTTGTCATCGATGAGTCTGCCGACTATAGGGAAAAGAATAGGGGACTGTCCTTCCCAATACTCAGGGTTTCCCTGCCAGAGGTATTCGCACTGTTCTTTTTTTGCGTAAATGCTTGTAAGCTCACAGCCGTACTCCTTTACGCCGATTTTTAAAATGTCGTTTTCTATGTAATGAACCATATTGTTGCCTCCTTGTTCTTTTCTATTATAATACATCATAAAAAAAGAGATATCAACATAATTTTTGACATATACATAAATAAAAGACGTGTTTTTTTAAAATGTATTGAAAAAAACACAAGAAAGTAGTATACTGACCAGGTAAATATTTTTATGGAGTTGTTAAAATGAGTCCTTCAGTTAAAAGAAAAAAGAAGAAAACAGATGCAATAGATGTTGTGATTAAAATTCTTATCGTTGCCTGTGCGGCTGCAGGTGTTGTACTGTTGGGAATGCTTGCGGTTGAATTCTTTTCCGGAGGTGAGGAAGAAGTCAGCAATAATAATGAAACTACCGTCTTCTTATCGCCTGAGCAGACTACGGCAGAGATGCTTACTACAGAAGCTCTTACCGTGGAGCAGGAGGTTACTGAAGCAGAAACTACCGGGTCTATCGTAACCGAACCCTCAACGACCGTGACTGATATTACTGAAAGTCAGCCTACCCTTGTAGGTGAGAGTGAACGCATTATAATAAATCCTGAGCAGGAACTCTGGAATCTTGTGGTTGTAAACGGGACAAGAGCTATGCCTGAGGGATATGAGCCTCAGCTCGCAACGGTGGCAGGCACTGATGTGAAAATGGATTACCGTGTAGCGCCTTATTATACCGCTATGTACGATGCTGCTAAGGCTGACGGAATAATTCTTACTCCTTATTCCGGCTACAGATCATATGACAGACAGAAGCGTAACTATAATAATCTCACCGAAAAATATATGAGTCAGTATAATCTCTCACGAGAGGATGCGGCAATAAAAGCGGCTACGGTTATTCTTCCTCCGGGAACAAGTGAACACAATCTCGGTCTTGCGATGGATATCTGCAACACCTACGATTCATTTGCAAACCAGAAGGAGTACGCCTGGCTTGTGGAACATGCTCATGAATACGGCTTTATACTTCGTTATGAAGCTGAAAAGCAGCCGATTACGGGTATCGTACCTGAACCCTGGCATTGGAGATTTGTGGGAGTTGAGTATGCTGAAGAGATAAAAAACAGCGGACTTTGTCTTGAAGAGTGGCTCACAAGCAAGGGAATAGCTTATTGATGAAAAAATATAAAAAATATCAGAAAAACTATTGACAAAAATGTGATGCTGTGATAATATATCTGCACAACAAAGCAGAGCAGCCAGCTTCTCACCTATGGGATAAGGTTCCGCATAGGTCAATAGACTGATTTTTTAGTGTATTGATGCGTGGACAGCTCTCTGTTCACGCTTTGATTTTTATGACCTCAGGTCAAAAATATTCGGAGGTGTATGAACATCGCTATCAAAGAAATGCAAATCAATGAAGAGATTCGCGACAAGGAAATAAGAGTAATTTTCGGTGACGGTGAAGTGCTCGGAATTATGTCTGCGGATGAAGCTCTTAAAATCGCAGAGGAAAAGAACCTTGATCTGGTAAAAATTGCTCCTCAGGCCGTTCCTCCCGTATGTAAGATTATGGACTACGGTAAGTACCGCTTTGAACAGACAAAGCGCGAAAAGGAAGCAAAGAAGAACCAGCATGTTGTTGAAATCAAGGAAATCAGACTTTCACTGGGTATTGACACGCATGACTTCGAAACCAAGGTCAACCATGCAAGAAGATTCATCGCAAGCGGAAACAAGGTTAAGGTTTCAATCCGTTTCAGAGGAAGAGAAATGGCTCACACAGAAAACGGACTTGTTACAATGAAGCAGTTTGCAGATGCTTGTGCAGAATTTGCTAACGTTGAAAAGGCTGCAAAGCTCGAAGGAAAATCAATGATGATGTTCATGGCTCCCAAGCCGAAAAAGTAATAACAGGAGGAATTTACAATGCCTAAAATTAAAACACACAGCGGTGCAAAAAAGCGTTTTAAGCTTTCAAAGAACGGTAAGCCCATCCGCTACCATGCAAACAAGTCACACATTCTTACAAAGAAGAACACAAAGCGTAAGAGAGGTCTTCGTCAGACAGTTGTTGCCGACAAGACAAACGAGAAGCAGATTAAGCGTCTTATTCCTTACAAATAATTCAAACCCAACTTAAACTAATAATATCATAACGGAGGTACTTAATCATGGCTCGTATTAAAGGCGCAATGATGACTCGTAAGAGAAGAAATAAAGTATTAAAGCTTGCAAAGGGCTATTACGGCTCAAAGCACAGCCTCTTCAAGACAGCTAAGCAGGCTGTTATGAAGTCAGGCAACTATGCATACATCGGCAGAAAGCAGAAGAAGAGAGATTTCCGTCGTCTCTGGATTACAAGAATCTCAGCTGCTTGTAAGGCAAACGGCATGAACTACTCATCATTCATGAACGGTCTTAAGAAGGCAGACATCACTCTTAACAGAAAGATGCTTTCAGAGATTGCTATTGCTGATCCCGCAGCATTCACAGCACTTGTTGAGAAGGCAAAGGCAGCTCTTTAATTCAAATTAAATTACGTCCGAGATTTATTCTCGGGCGTATTTGTGTTTTTGTAACGAGTAATAAATTTATTGAATCTGTTGAAAAGGAGGGGGAAATATGCTGAAAATTGACAGTCTTTCCAATGAAAAAATCAAATTATGTGCAAAGATAATCTCATCTTCAAAGCACCGGAAACAATATGGAATGTTCTTTCTTGAAGGACTTCGTTTGTGCCGTGATGCGGCTGTTACGGGGTGCAGAATTGAATTTGCTTTTTTCACTCGAAAGGCAATCGATACCAGACCTGAGGCGGTTGAGTTTATAACAAGGGCTTCATCTCAGTATTTTGAGATTTCCGATCAGGTTGCGGCGAAACTCTCTCTTACCGAATCCTCTCAGGGTTTTTACTGTCTTTGCAGAATTGAAAATAAAAATGCGGAAATTAATACCGACGGCAAGTACATAGCTCTTGAAAATATTCAGGATCCGTCAAATCTCGGCGCGATATGCAGAACCGCTGAGGCACTCGGTATAGACGGAGCAATCCTCTCGGGCTGCTGCGACAGATACTCTCCGAAGGTGCAGCGTGCCGCTATGGGCTCATTACTCAGGTTGAATATCATTGATTGTG
>JAZUAZ010000302.1:0-9789 GCA_045638245.1 Acutalibacteraceae bacterium
TAGTCATTTTCTTTTTCTTTTGAAGAAATGATTTCATTACCGTACTTGAATTTTACGTTGTAAATCTTGTTCATATTTTGTCTCCTTATTTTTTATCCTGTTTATTATATATGTAATTTGCTTTTTCGTCAATACACTGAAAGGCTTATTACCAGTTGAAGGTAACCTTCTTACCATCAATGAGCCATTTTTGCGGTGTTTTTGTGTCATAAATATCTACGGGTGTAAATTCGTGCGTGGAATTGAATGTTTTATAGGCATTTGCTATATCTCTTTTTTGCTGTTCGGTTATTTTGTCGTTGCACGAAACAAACAGGGGAGTGTTGCTGTAAGAAAGCAAACGTAACCATTGAGAGTTCTTTTCCCAGGGGATTTTATCCTTTACAATACCTACACAATCTGCGTCACACATATAAAAAGCTTTATTATGCACAAGCCGGAAGGCGAGAGTATTTACTCCCATTTTTCTTGTTCTATCCCATTCTCTGCCGCTGGTATCATCACCTGTTCTGCTTAAATGTACAAGCCCTGCGGACAGATGTGAAACAGTATTACAGCCTATTATAAGCATTTCTCCGCAGGCTTCCTTTATGAGACGGTAAAAGTCAAGTACTATTTCGGCGTTAGTCTTTGTTTTGTCATAGAAATGCCAACCGTCAATTCTTGTTATGGCGGAATCAAGGTTACCGCCGAAATCTCCGAATAAATCAGCGGTAGAAAAATCGTGCTTGACAAGCTCATATCCCCAGCCTTTGATTCTTTCGATGTCCTCTCTGATATATTTTTGAACCTCGGGGTGTGTCGGGTCGAGATATTTTCTTTTACCCTTTCTCAGTATTCTCATATCCTTGGTGAGGGATTTGTCTCTGTTGTGCAGAAGCCTTACCCATATACCGGGTCTTGCACCGATTTCTTTGATTTCGTCTGCAAGCTTTTTCATATCCTTGAATTTTCTGTTGGGATACCAAGGACCTTCGCATTTGTGCTTCTGCCAGCAATCATCAATAACCTGAAAAGGCTTGTTATCTATGCCGTATGAAAGCTCGGCCTGAAGCTTTGCATCCTTTATTATTTGTTTGTAGCTGCTTTTTCCGTAAGCATAGTACCAATTGTTGCCTCCGTATATTCTCTCTTTCGGAAGAAGCGGAGAATCGCACATTCTTTTACAGAAATCCTTCAGATTTTCAAAAACATCGGCATATTCATATTGTTTATATAAAAAAGAGGCAAGAAGAAGCTTTCTTCCGTTAAGATGCACGCCGTTTCCGCCGTTTCTGCAATCTATGAGTGCTGTGACGGAGGAGGGCGTACATTTAAAGCTTACAAAGGAATTGGCTCCCGTTTTAATTCCGAAGCAAAAGGAAGTTGTCTTGTCTGTGGCTATAAAATACCAAGGCAAATATTTATCGAGTTGAGATAGTTTTTCAAAGCCGAGATCCCCATAGCTTCTTTCCCAGGCATCACCGAGAATAAGAGTATCCTCTTTGAAATCAGCACTCCAACAAATTTCAATAAATTTCGGTTTGTCCTTATTTGCAGTCAAAAAAAGATCAAGCCCTTTTTCGGTCGGAACAACTTCGGCTATTGTATCTGTAATTATACTTTCTTCGCATATTATCTTTGTTTTGAAGTCAGTTATGTTTAAAGTCATATTTTACCTCCGAAAGTCTTTTTATTATATTAACATCTGATTCTGTGTTTGTAAAGTCAACAATTTGTCTTAATTCTGATGAAAAATTATGTAAATGATTTACAAACAGAGAAAATTATGTTAGACTTAAACTGCAAAGTTACTCAAATAATTAAGAAAGCAGGTAAATAATATGGATATCGGTACAGTGTTGACTTATCTTAAACAATTGTTTTCAACGATTCTGACTCTTCTGATGATGATGTCACCCGTTTTTGGCGGAGACGGAGTAGCTTATACCCCTGAAAAGCCCGAAGAGGCAATTGTGAGTTTTGCGGTTGTTTCTGACATACACGTTGAGACGAACAATCCTGAGTCTTATGACGCTTACTACGGACTTCTTGAAGGCATCAAGGCAGGCGAGGATGTAGATGCAGTTGTGTATACCGGTGATAATGTTATGAACGGTCAGTTGCTTGAAAATATTTTCTTCTACACTGCAATTCGTGCGGTGAAGCCTTCTGAAAATAATTTTGTAGTTGCAGGTAATCATGACTACGGTAACGGTGAAGGTGATTTCAACAAGTTTTGTGCAAACTTCCTTATAAACAATGCTCTTTTCCTTGAAACGAATCTTGTAAAGCCTTATTATTACAGAGTGGTGGATGGCATTTATATGATTTTCCTTTCTTCAGAGGGCAGCTCAGTCAATGAATGTATTATGAGTGACGAGCAATATATCTGGCTCGAGGAGGTTCTTAGTGAGGCAAAGGAAGCAGATGCACCTGTTTTTGTTTTCAATCATCATCCTGTAAATTATATCAGCGATGAGGACAGCAGCCGACTTGCTGATATCCTCGGAAAGTACGAAAACCTTCTTTATATACACGGCCATATACATAACAAGCTTACTCAGAGCAGCTTTTATGAGTGGAACGGAATCCGCTCAATAAATCTTCCGCGCTCTACTGAAATTACGAATTACGATCCCGGTGACGGTATCTTCGTTGAAGTTTATGATGACGAAATTCTCATAAGAGGCAGAAACTTCATTGATGGAGAATGGATTGACGGACTCGAGTTCAGATATCCGATTTCAAAGTAATAGAAAAGTTTATCACCCGACTTCAGGTCGGGTGATATTTTTATGTTTAAAGCTTATTGAGTTCATCAAGATTTACCTGTCTTTTTTTCTCGAGCTCCTTAATAATTTGCTTGTGCTTTTTGCCTGAAAGCTTATAGAAGAGCATGGGGATTATTGAAAGCAACGAGAATATTGCGGGAGCCAGTGAGAATAAGTAAAGCAGACTGCTTTTTGCAGTTGTGGGCATAAGATCGGGAGTTTCGGCAAACTGAATGTATCCGATGTAAACAAGAAACAGACCCGAGAAGTAATTTGTGCAGTTTCCGAGAATTCTTGAAAGTGTACTCTTGAGGGCGCTTACTGTAGCCTCGTTTCTTTCTCCGAACTTCCATTCTCCGTAATCGTAAATCGACATCTGCAGGAGTCCGGGGATGGTGTTATAGAAGCCTGTGGTTAAGCCGTGAAGCGCATACCAGATAACAACGCTGATGAATATTTCCTGAGGTGCGTGGTTTTCATAGGGGAAGATAGAGAAAAACATTGCAAGATAACAGATGCCGGTTCCTATCTTCATGCCTATATAAAGAATTTTATCGTCTACCCATCTTCGTATTACAGGTGCAAGGAAAAGCGAAATACCTGTTGTTACGAAGGAGGCAAGAGAAGCAACAGATAGAAGTGCTGCAGAGTTTCCACCGCTGTATGTATAGGTGAATTCAATAGCGGTATCTTTGAAAAGGGTAATATCAAACTTTTCTGTACTGAAGCAAGCAATAAAAGCGTATACCATAAAGCTATATCCTACAGAAAAGCCGTATCCGAGAATTTCAGAAATCATATAAAGCATAAGAGGCTTATTCTTTAAAATGTTTTTATAAACAACTCTGAGCTTCGGTACTTCAACCTTAGGGGGATCTGTAATTCTTTCCTTGGTAACAATAATATTCCACACAGTAAGCGGTATCGCTGCAATAGTTACAACGCTGTAGCCGTAGAAATATCTCTCAGCCTCGGACATATTAGGAAGTACGAAGGGGAGGAGAGCGGCGATATACGTACCGGTGGAGCCGATAGCAGAGCTGAGTATACTGTCAGTAGCCGCGATATAACCTCTTTCCAAATTGTTGGTTGTCCTTCGTGCGTTAAGTGCGGTAAGAGCAGCGTTATAAAACGTACTGAAGGCGTCATTAAGAAAATAGAGTAAAACAAGATAGGTAACCTTGAAAGTGTCTCCGACTCCGGGAAAATAGTCCTTCAACGGGAAGGCCTGCAGAATAACAACAAGATTGAAGGGGATAATCATAACCATCAGCCAGGGCTTGAATCTGCCCCATCGACCGAAGCTTCTGCGGTTTTTATCAAGGAAGCTTGAAACGATAATATCGTTTGCAATATCCCAGAATCCGAGAACAAATATTATTGTGGTGTAGGTTGTGAATGCCGGTCCGCTAAGACCCATGTAGGTTGAAGCAACAAGAGTACCGAAATAGCCGAACATTGCAGCAGATACTTTAGAAACAGCGGTGCTTGAGCAGTAAGCGGCATATTCTCTCAGGGTAATTTTCTCGTTTACGTCCGTTGCGAGGTTGTTTTTTAACTTCATAGAATTCACCTCTAAGTATTTTATGTTTTTTAATATCCGATTATATATTAAAATTTGACATATAAATTGTCATCGTCAGTTCCGTTGTTGTAAAGCAGAGGCTCTACAAATTCAGATAATGTATATCCCTTAAGAGTTTTTTTGATGTCAATATGAAGGACAGTGAGCAGCTTTTCGATTTTTTTCATGCTTCCCATTACTATTTTATATTCAGCAGTATCCGGTGAGTATGAAGCGTTACCGCGGTAAAGATTAGCGACTAACTCAAACAGAAGTTCAGTAAATTTACGGTCTTTTACACTTTCATAGTCCTTGTCAGTCATTTTGTGGTATTTGCGTGAGAACTTTGCAACCTTACCGTACGTCAGCCCGTTAAGCTTTCTTCCTAAAAACATAACAACCTTCGGATGCTTGAGAATAAGCTCCTTCGGAAGCTTTATGCCGCCTTCTGTTTTGAGGAATGCTTCAATGTTGTGCTCCATATTGTACGGTACACTTTCAATGATGCCTAAGAAACCTTTCCTTGCATATTCTGTGAAGCTTATATCGCCAAGGTCATCTAGCTCCATATCTATAGTTGTTACATTAAAGTATTTTTTATCAGTATCTATTGTTACCTTTCTCATTTTCGGTGGAAATCCTGAAAGAGAAGAGGTTTGTATACTATATATCTTATTGCCTTTTTTGCTTACGATTTCCTTAGTGTACTGAATGTGAGTATGTCCGCTGAAGAAGAGACGCACTCCGAGGTCTGCAAGCTTGCAGGCGAGCTCTTCACCGTTAATAAAGGTGTTGCCTGGGCCGGCTACGATGTATGCGGGAGAAGGGGAGACGATAGGTCGGTGAGTTCCGCAGATTACCGTGCCGCCTTTTTGGTTTATAGCCGTTATGTGATTTTCAGCCCAGTCCATAAGCTCTTTAGGAAACTTCGGATCGTGTTCTCCATCCTCTGATGTGAATTCATATCCAAAGGCTATATAATACAATCCGGGTAAGATTTCCGCTATGTATGTTGTGTCGTCATTGAATTTATCAAATGCTTTGTCCCTGCCATAGGGATAATAAAGAGGTACTACATCTTCTCTTTTCATAGGAGTGTCAGGTACTTTTTCTCCGTTTTCACCGACGGTATATATATCAAAAGACGGATAGTCATGCGAGTCGGTCACGACGTACGGATTCCCTCCGTTTTCACTGAAACTCTTAAGTAAATCCACTACCTCACAGTGACTGTTGGCATCACCGTGATTCGTCAGATCTCCCGTTATAATAACAGTACTTGTTTCAGTGTCGTTTTCAATTATTGAAAGGGCTTTTTTAAAGGCTTCATCACTTTTAAGTATGCAAATCTCCGTGCTTGGCTGCGGTAATTTGGAATAATCACAGGCAAAATTTTTTTTGCTGTAATAGTGTACATCTGTCACGTGATAAAAATTATATACCATAGATGTTCTCCTTTTTATAATTAATATTATTTATAAGTATATCACGCTAATAAAAAAAATTCAACGTTATGCATAAAATTTAAAACAACTGTTGATTTTCTATGTGTATTATTATATACTGTTTTTGAAAAATGAGAAAGGAACAAATATTATGCTTACATTTATTAAAAGGGTTATTGGATTTTTTACTGCACTTATGACGATAATACTCGGTTTTTTCGGCTATAACGATGGTGCTATTGTTGATAAGGCTGAAAATTTCAGAGTTACCACCTATATCAGAGGTGATGCTCTGATGTACTGGGGCGGCGAGGTATATGCCGAAGATTTTGATATTGTTACAGATGCTATTATATTTGAATGTGCAACATTCAATAACAAAGGTGAGGTTGAGTAT
This sequence comes from Acutalibacteraceae bacterium, assembly GCA_045638245.1. Classification (GTDB taxonomy): domain Bacteria; phylum Bacillota; class Clostridia; order Oscillospirales; family Acutalibacteraceae; genus UBA6857. The sequence continues at coordinate 6,160 of JAZUAZ010000302.1, forward strand.
GACGAAGTAAAGATGGAATACGTGCTCGGCAAGGTTCGTGATGCAATCGGAGACAGAGATGTACACATCACCCTTAATCTTATCGGACCCGGCGGTGTAACTGATTCGGATGTGTGGGAGGATCAGATGGAGGCTCAGAGCGATGAGCACAACAAAGCCTTTGAAAGCGGTGTGTTAGAGGATAATATTATTGAAGTGCTTGATAAATATGACTTTGACGGAGTGCATTTTGATTATGAATATCCTCTTTCGTTAAAGGCGTGGCATTATTATAATAAATTCCTTGTTTCCCTTGATAAAAAACTCGGGGATAAGTACACACTCGGTGTAGCAGGCAATGCTTGGAATATCAAATTTACAAATGCGGCAATCGAAGCAATTGATACCTTTGAGCTTATGAGCTACGATAATCTGGATGAAGAAGGAAAACACTCAACATATGAGGATACTGTTGAAATGGTTCAGCAGCTCGGTCTCAGAGGTGTACCTATAGAAAAGGTAAATGTGGGTATTCCGTTCTACTCAAGACCTACTGATTTATCCGCATATTGGTATGGCTACAACAGTTGTTATGACGGTATTGATGAAAACGGTTGGTATCACTGTAATGATATTGATAAGGATTTCTGGTTTAATACTCCCGACGTAGTTGCTCAGAAGACAGATTATTGTATTAAAAATGGCTTTGGCGGTGTAATGATATGGCATTACAACTGCGACCTTCCCTCCACTCACGAGGATTCACTTCTCAGGGCAGTAGGGGAGACTGTTGACGGATACTACACTGATTGATAATAAAAAAACAACCGCAGCTTGTATTAAAGTTGCGGTTATTTTTTGGCGGAGAGTCAGGGATTCGGCTCTTGCCGCGGACTGCGCGGCTTCGGTCATTCGCGGCTCTCGATGTCCACCGGACATCGATTCACTACCGCTCCTACTTCGAATCCCTTCCTATTCTAAACGAAAAAACAAAAGGTAGCACCTCTTGGTACTACCTTTCGTTTTTGGCGGAGAGTCAGGGATTCGAACCCTGGGTGAGTTTCCCCACACAGCATTTCGAGTGCTGCACCTTCGACCACTCGGACAACTCTCCTTATTGCTCAGTTATTCTATCAAAAACTGAAGTGTTTGTCAAGTGAATTATTTATCTGTATTTACATTTATATAGGCGTTTTTTTATCGTGCTCTTGCTATAAGGAAAAAAATGTGATATACTGTAAGTTGTGATTTTATAACTGATTATACATATAGGGGGTACTTTATGCTTGAATATATAAAATCCCTGATAATGGGATTTGTTGCAGGAATTACGGCTCCCTTACCGGTTTCTTCTTCGGGACATTTCAGCTTTGCTGAAAAATTGCTCGGATATACTGCCGATAGGGAAGAATCAGCATTTTATTATTCTGTTTTTATGATTGCATTCTCAATAGTAATGCTTATAAATATCAGAGAGCTTTATTCCAAACTCTTCAGCGGTTTTTCAAAGAACAGAAAAAACCATAGACTAAGATTTGTCAATTTGCTCGCTTCGGTGGCTGTTGGGATAGTGCTGTTTGTTCCTTTGCCTGTAGTTGGCAGATCTCTTAGCGACTGCTTCAATCTGTTCTTTGACTGTGACAATATATTTAACAGTATTCTTATTGGATTTACTTCTGTCTTTACAGGTTTTATACTTGCCGTTTCTGTCTGGTATATAAAGAAGGGTAGGTCGGCTAAGAAAAAGACAGTTCCGGTCAGAAGTGCATTGAGAATGAATATATATTCGATTCCTGCTTATATTATACCGGGTACATCTAAGGTTGCTCTTTCATCGGTAAATCTTTCTTTGTGTGATGTTAACCGTGATGTTATCTTTCGTGAAGTGTATTTTTATCTTGCACCTCAGGTTCTCGCGGTTAATCTGATACGGGTGGCGTTGTTGTTCCTTGATGGAGTACGCCCTGAAATTACATCCTTGGTTGTAGGCGTTGCGGCGGTTATAATTTCAGCTTTTCTTGTAACGGCGATTATAAGAAAAGCGGATTCAGGTAAGGTTTTACTGTTCTTCAGTGTCTATTCGGTACTTTTTGGTGCTGTGGTTATAGCGTATACATTGTTTCCGATTTTTTCGGGAGTATAAAAAACTTTTTATAAATGGAGTATAGATATGGCAGAGGAAAAAAAGAAGAAAAAAAGTACTGTAAAGAAAAATGGCAGTACATATAAGAAGAATACAAGAAAAAAATCAGCAGTCAGGAGCTTTTCTTCAATAGAAAGTCACAAGAATGTTATTATGCTTTCATATCTTGTCAGTGGCATTCTGTTACTTTGCTTTGCAGTAATCAGAGGTTCTAATATCTGGTCAAGCATAAGAGGTATTTTCTTTTCATTTTTCGGAATAACTCTTTATCTCTTTGCTGCTTTTCTTCTGATTATAGGAATAAAGCTGGCTCTGAACAGTTTTAAAAGAAGCTTTATTAAAACGAATATTTCCTATGCGGCAATAGTCATTTTTGTCGCAGCGTTTATCCATCTTTGCACAAACAGTGCAGGTGATGCCGGGTTCTCGGATTGGACATCTAATTTCGCTTCCTGTGCATCCGACGGCTGGAAGATGGGAGCACAGGGCGTAAGTTTTGGCGCCGGTATTCTCGGTGCTGTTTTCGGCGGTTTACCTCTTATTGCCTTCGGTAAGGCAGGCGCTTTTATAATTGTTACGGTTTGTCTTGCTGTAAGTGTTCTTTACGCCTTTAGTATAAGTGTAAATTCAGTTGCAAATCTTGTGTCCGGACTTATTAAATCGGGCAAGGACGGTCTTGATAAAACAGGTGAAAAGACAAAGGTGCGTCTTGACGAGAAAAAGCGTGCGAGGAAGGATAACAAGGAAAAAGAAAAGCTGAATAAGCAGAAAGCACAGAAACAGAGGGAATCTGCAGTTGCACCTGTAGTTGCAGATGACGGATTTGATTTCAATAAAACAGAAATCGAAGATTATCCTTCAATTTCCGATACAGATAATCCGCGCAGAAAGCTTTCACCGTACCGACCTGACGAAAATGTTTTCACTTTCCCGGACAAAAAGAATACGGTTGAGAAAACAGGGGTATTTGACAGTAAATTCTCTGAAAGTGAGATGATTTCTGCTAAGGAAATCAAGCCCTTTGCCCCTAATCCCTTTGGTGGGTCTGAGATTGCTGCTGACTCATCACTTCCTGAAAATTACATAGAAATTATTGATGACGATTTTGACGATGCACTCCCGCCGCTTGATGAAGAGGCGGATGTTCAGGGTGCAGAGCTTTCTGAAAAGGATAGAAAAATCGTTAAAGATGCAGCGGATACCGCCGACGCAAAGCAGGCAAAAAACAAGCATGATGTTGAAACCTATGTTGAGGAAAAGCCGAAGAGGGAGTATGTGCTTCCGCCTATTGATTGCCTTAACGAAGCAAAATTCGGAGCTGAGGGTGATTCGGCAGATGAAATGCGTATCACTGCAAAAAAACTTGTTGATGTACTTCAGTCTTTTGGCGTTGAGACAAAGCTTATAGGTGTTTCAAGAGGCCCTTCGGTTACAAGGTATGAGCTTTCACCGGCACCCGGTGTGAAAATCAGTAAGATAACAAATCTTGCAGACGATATTGCTCTTGG
>JAZUAZ010000303.1:0-10945 GCA_045638245.1 Acutalibacteraceae bacterium
TACCCATCGAGGTCAGGGAAATGAGTACGATATGAGTGTCGGGCAGGTTTTCACGAAGTGCTTTTACAATATCCTCGTACCGCTCGAACATGGTATCAAACTTATTGGCACCGATGAGCATAACAACGACCTTCGGTTCAAGCTCATAAGCGGAAACCTCAAGTCTGTCCCACAGACCGAAGGTGGTATCTCCGCCGATGCCTCTGTTAACGGTTATGTACTGAGGGTAGAAGGTCGCAAGGTCGTACCCCTCGGTGAGACTGTCGCCGAGAAATGCCACATCAACCTCACCGGGCGAGTGCTTTTTGTTTTCGTCCTCAAAGAGGGCTACTCTGTTTTCGTAATGCTCACGAAAAAGCGTCGCAAGCTCCTCCTGCTTTTTCTGTTCGGGAAGCTTTACCGCAAAATAGTATATTCCGAAGCCGATTGCCGCCGCAAGTATAAGACATCCGAGTGCGATAAGTATTTTCTTTTTTCTGTTCATAGTGTACCTCACTGTTATGGATTTTTAATTGAATTTTTATCCCGTTATAGAGAAGCGGTCAGCTTAAAAGCCCTATACACCCGATGATAAAAAGGTGAAGCGGATAGTATATGTAAAAAAACCATTTCATAAATCTGTTTACCCTTGGTGAAGGTCCTCTCTGTCCGTTGTACATCATAATAAGAGGGATTGAAAGCACAACCGCCATCTGTATAATTCCGTAGAGTATGTCGAGTGCAAAGAAGTATACAACCGAATAAAGGGCTACATAAAAAATCATCCACAGCATCTGTTTTCTGAAATTTTCTCTGTTCGTACCGATTGCCATAATGCAAAGACCTGCAATACAGCTCCAGTCAGCCGGAAGAGTGATGAGGCAGATAAGAAGTACAAGAATAATCTTAACGCCTGAGCGTATTTTTTCACTGTTTGCGATACGAAGCATCACAAGTCCAAAGGCAAGGGACCACATAACACTTGTCTGATTCAGAATGTCGCCGCCGTAAAAGGGAATAAAGGACTCTGCACCGACAAAATCCGAGGAAGCAAAAATATAAGCAAAATGGGAAATAAAGGCAAAGGCAAAAAGCCGCAGGGTATACTTGTTTATGTTTTTTGTGTGGTAATAGCCCTCGGCTACAAGATAGCACATAACAGGGCAGGTGATTCTGCCCGCAATATGAAGTAAAACGGGCATAATACCGCTATCGTACCCGGGGAAAACCAACCATGCGATATGATCCAGAGTCATTGCAATAATTGCAATAAGCTTTATACTGTTAGAGTCCAATACTTTTTTCATAATTGCTCCGTCAGGTGTTTGTTTTCAGGTTGATTATATCATAATCCGACGGATTTATCAATATAGCCGAAATGGACGGTTTACGGAGTTTGAGTCTCTCCGAAATATAGTTTAAAAAAAGAAAAATGCACAACTGTTAAGCTGTGCATTTCCTTGCCGACCTTGGTGATATACACGCTGACGCGTGATGATATACCAAGCCTGCGGCTTGGATAAAAAAAGAAGTAACTTTTGGTAGACAAAAGTTACTTCTTTTTTGTGAAAGAGCGACTAAAAGTAGTATAAGTGTGGGTAAAAACGACCAAAAGTAGTGTGCATTATCTATTCGACAAATTGGAATTTATTTCACTCGGAGAGGTCTTTGACCATGACATGTTCAACGATTCCGTTTTCGTCGTAATAGACTGTAACGTGTTTGCTTTTTTCGCTTGCTAATTGCCAAATTTCACCCCAGAAGCCAGAGAGGTGACCGTCAGGTTCTCCCCAAGCATCCAATATGTCTTCTCGTGAAATACCAATGAGTTTTTCGTCCAATTCCTCTTGGTTGCATTCGTTGACTTTTTCTAATGGTAAAATTTGTTTATTTGCATCTTCCTTTGTGTTACATGCACATAGACCAAGTACACAGACCAACGCTAAAACTAATGCTATCAACTTTTTCATACAATCCCGCTCCTTTATCAAATTCAAGTTTGTCTAATATAATTATATCATAATTTTGTAAAGCAATCAAGGCGAAGCCTTGTATATCATCAAAACGAAGTTTTGCATATCATCCGCAACTTGTTGCGGTATATCATCAACACGAAGAGTTGTATCTCATCAAGCCGCAGGCAATGCAGCCTTCGGCTGATGATATGCGCCTACGGCGATGATATACACGCTGACGCGTGATGATATGCCAAGCCTGCGGCTTGGATAAAAAAAGAACGATTAAAAGGTGTATAAGTAGGGGTAAAAAAGACCAAAAGTAGCGTAGCACTAATCTTCAAGAACGGATTTACCTTTTGTTCCGTCAGGATTTATATAATACCCGTCAACAATTTCATTAAATCCGCCGCCAAAATACCAACCTTATGATTCAATCCATTCGATAAAGGCATCTGTGAATTCATCTATTGAAATTTCACAAGGTATTTCAACACAACCATTTATCTCTATTTCTTTACGCATTATCATCACCTCTTTTAGGTATTATGCCTCATTTTCGCAAATAAATCAAGGCGAAGCCTTGTATATCATCAACACGAAGTGTTGCATCTCATCAAGCCGCAGTTAATACAGCCTTCGGCTGATGATATGCGCCTACGGCGATGATATACACGCTGACGCGTGATGATATGCCAAGCCTGCGGCTTGGATAAAAAAATAACGAAGCCGAAGCTTCGTTATTTTTTGGCGGAGAAGAGGAGACTCGAACTCCTGCGCCGGTTACCCGACCTACGCCCTTAGCAGGGGCGCCTCGTCACCAACTTGAGTACTTCTCCAGGGTGTCGATAAAAAATCGATATAAATAAAAAAATGGCGGAGAGAGTGGGATTCGAACCCACGGTACGCAGGACGTACGACGGTTTTCAAGACCGTTCCGTTATGACCACTTCGGTATCTCTCCGTATTTGCCTAATGATGTTACCATAATTAAAACGGATTGTCAATAGTTTTTTTTGAATTTTTCCCGATTTTATAAAAAAATAAAGAAAGTTAATTTTATGTTGCTGTTATATTAAAACATTTAGTTAAATTTTAACAAATTTGTGGATTTTTCTTCATTATTGGATTAGAATAATTATACACAAAAGGCAACATTGTCGATTTGGCTTAAAGGAGAGAAAAAAATTGGAGCCTAAAGAAGAAATTAAGGTTCAGCAAGCCGGGGAAAAAGAAGAAGCAGTGGAAAAGAACGAAAAAAAGAAAAGTAAGTCCGGTAAAATGAGAGCTCTCAGGAGACTTCTGTTAGCATTTGTGGCGGTTTTCCTTGTGGGTATTGTAGCTTTGTCACTTGTATCAAGATTTCATTATCACCGTTCGCTTATGGCGACCTTTGTTGAGATTTATCTCAGGGTTACCGACAGAAATTCCCTCTATTGCGATGAAAAGGACTGTGCGGCAAATATCGCCGAAAAGACCGTGACTAATCTTCAGGATATTACACCGCCGAAAAAGAGGGCGTCGATAAGAAGCACCCACGAAAGCGGTATGCAGGTTTTTTATATCAACGAAGAAGCGGATAATGACGGTATTCTTATTTATCTTCACGGCGGAGCTTATCTTAATCCGCCTGCTTCCCAGCACTGGGGATTCTGGGATAAGCTTTCCAGAAAGGCGGATATTACGATTATTGCACCCGTTTATCTTAAATGTACCAATTACACTGCAGAGCAGTCCCATGCGGCTATGATGGACTTCTACCTTAATACCGTTGAGAAGTACAAGGGTAAAAAAATATACATAGGCGGCGACTCTTCAGGCGGCGGATTTGCGCTCAGCCTTGCTCAGCAGCTTCGTGAAAAGGATACGGTACAGCCGGAGGAGATTATACTTATCTGCCCCTGGGTTGACCTTACTATGGAAAATCCCGATATTGAAAAGTATGTAAAAATTGATGCTATGCTCGGCGACCTCTGCTGTGCTGATCAGATCACCGATTTGTGGAAGGGTGATAAGCAGATAACTGACCCGATGCTGAGCCCTCTTTTCGGTACCTTTGAAGATCTCGGCAATATAACAATTTTCATCGGCACGAGAGAAATACTCTATCCGGATACGATATTGCTTTACGAAAAGATGGTTGAAGCCGGTGTGGACGTTACGCTTCACGTCAAAGAGGGTATGAGCCACGTTTATCCTATTTTCCCCATACCCGAGGCAACAGAGGCTATCGGAATAATGGCGGATATAATAAAGTAAAAAATATAACAAAAGGGACGACGTTGTCGTCCCTTTTGTTTTCAGAAATCCTTCTGCTTTTCAAATACCATTTTTTCTCCCGTAATGGGATGGCTGAATTCTATTCTCTCCGACCACAGATGAATAAAGGCGGCCTCATCCCTTGCACCGTACCGTCTGTCTCCGACGAGGGGGAGCTTTCTTGAAGCAAACTGCACTCTTATCTGATGGGTTCTGCCTGTGTGCAGCTTTACTCTTATAAGGGAGAAGTCACTGCAGGCTTCAATCAGCTTATATTCAAGAAGGGCTTTTTTTACACCCCTTCGTTCCTTTTTAACCGTAAAAGATTTGTTTTTGCCTTTGTCGAAATACAGAAGGTCCTCCAATGTGGCATTTTTTTCTTCAGGTGTACCGTGAATCAGAGCAATATATTGCTTTTCGAAGCTTCTGTCAGCCACCTGAGAGGACAGGGAGGCAGCACTTTTCTGCGAAAGTGCATAGACCATAACACCGCCTACCTCCTTGTCGAGACGGTGTACGGGATAAACCTCAGTGCCGAAGATTTCCGTGAGAGCCGATACCATATCAGGCTTTTTTTCATCGTACTGTGAAAGGAGTCCTCTTTCCTTTATGCAGACGATAATTTCATTGTCCTTGTAAAGAATTTCCATTATTCGATTATACCTCCGCCGACAACGTAGTCGCCGTCATAAAGCACAACTGACTGACCCTTGGCAATTGCACGCTGCGGCTCGTCAAAAACAAGACGGAAACGGTTTTCGTCAACAGGACTTACGGTGGCCCATTGTTCTTCGTGCTTATAGCGTACCTTGGCCTTGACTCTTAGGTCACCGTCAAGTGTATCGAAGGGGATAAAATTTATGTCTTTTGCCGTGAGCTCACGGGTGAAAAGACTTTCGTTATCGCAGAGAATTACGCGGTTGTTAGGTACATCCTTTTCTTTTACGTACATAGGTGCGGGCAGAGCAAGACCGAGTCCTTTTCTCTGTCCTACCGTATAACGGATAATACCCTTGTGAGTGCCGAGCTTTTTGCCCTCGGTTGTGACAAAATCACCCTCAGGGAAGATAAGTCCCGAGTATTTTTCTATGAATGCGGCGTAGTCACCGTCAGGAATGAAGCAGATGTCCTGACTGTCCTGCTTTCTTGCGGTGGAAAAATTGATGCTGTCGGCAATCTCCCTTACCTGAGTCTTGGAATACTCACCCAGAGGAAAGCGGGTTCGTGAAAGCTGATTCTGAGTAAGGCACCAGAGTACGTAGCTCTGGTCTTTTTCCTTGTATGCACCCTTCCTGAGAAGGTATCTGTCACCCTGCTTTTCGATTCGGGCGTAGTGTCCCGTAGCGATGTTTTCATAGCCCTGTTCTTCGGCAAAGGTAAGAAGCTCGCCGAATTTCAGATGCTTGTTGCAGCTTATGCAGGGGTTTGGAGTTGCTCCCTCACGGTAAGCGTTTATGAAGTCCTCGATTACGTGAGTGCGGAATTTATCTGCGAGACAGACGGTGAAAAAGGGTATGCCGAGCATATCCGCAGTGTTTTTTGCATCTGCGGTATCGGTGCTTTCTTTTTCGATAAATACCTCCGAAGGTCTGAAAAAGGAGCAGTTAACGCCTGCGACCTCAAGACCCTCTTTTTTCAGCAGATAAGCGGAAACGCCACTGTCAACGCCTCCGCTCATACCGACCATAACTCTTTCCATTTCTGTCACCCCGGTAAAAGAAAAATTATCAGAGCAGGTGTTGAGCCTGCTCTTTTGCCTGTTGTAAAATTATATCCGTTTTTTATGTCACTTGTCAAGTGCAGAGATTTTCCTGCTCCGCTGAGATTTGAGTATAAGGCTTGTAGGGGAGAGTGACCGTAAATTCCGTATAGCTTTCGTTGCTTGATGCGGTTATCGTACCGCCGTGAAGCTCAGTGAGCTGCTTTGCGATGGCAAGACCAAGACCTGAGCCGCCGCTTGCAGACATTCTTGCCGAATCCGCACGGTAGAATTTTTCAAAAATACGGTTAAGCTTTTCCTCGGGTATAGGGTCGCAACGGTTGCGGAACTTTATAACGATATTCTCACCGACAATTTTAGCTCCTATGAGTATATCCGAGTCGGAGTAGCTGTAGGCAACAGCGTTTCTTATAAGGTTTCCGAAAATTCTGGAAAGCTTGTCTGCATCTGCGAAGATAAGTATCTTTTCTTTTACGCCGATGCTGAGCCTGAGGCTTTTTCCGCTGCACATAGGATAAAATTCCTCGGCAAGCTGATGAAGGAGCATTCCGATGTCGATACGGTTTTTTTCAAGAATTACCGAATGAATATTGAAGCGTGTGATTTCAAAAAATTCGTTTATAAGCTGCTCAAGACGGTAGGCCTTGTCAAGAGCAATACCTGTGAATCTGGCTCTTTGCTCCCTTGTAAGCTCAGGTGATTCGTCAAGCAGAGTAAGGTACCCTATAACTGAGGTCAAGGGCGTTTTAAGATCGTGGGCAAGGTACATAACCAGATCGTTTTTTCTGTTTTCTGCCTCTGCGGCGCGCATTCTGCTTTCAGAAACCTCAAATTTTATATCCTTGAGCTTTATTTCGATATCGCTGTGACTTCTCGGGAAGGATTCAATGTCCCGTGAGCTGTCTGTGAATGAGCTGAGACTTTTACAGACCTTATCAAAGTTCTTCAGAGTTGAAGCGGACTGGATTATGCACATTATTATGAAGCCTGAAAGGCAGCAGATAATATAGAGGCATATACTGTGCTCGTATATAAAATCAATGGCATGGTCATTCATAAAAATACCGAGCCACTTAGCAATAAGGCCGAAATAGGTGCGTTTTACAAATATATTTACTGCAGGGAATCTTAAAGTAAGCAGAAAAATAGTTACATAAGCAACAAAAACTGCGGTTGCCATAATAATGTTTTTAATTATGAAGCTGCGTATTGTTATATAGATAACACTTTTTCCCGTACTGCTTGTAGGTTGGTTATTCCTTTTCAATTTTGTATCCCACTCCCCATACCGTTTTTATAAATTTGGGATTTTTTGCTCTTTCGTGCATTTTTTCTCTGAGTCTTCTTATATGTACCATAACAGTATTATTACTGTCAAGATATTTTTCGCCCCAGACCCTTTCGAAGATTTCCTCTGTGGAAATAACGGTACCTGCGTTTTCACAAAGCAGCCAAAGTATACCGAATTCGGTGGGTGTGAGCGTAAGCTCTTCGCCGTAAAGAGAGCAGGTACGCTGAAGATTATTTATTGCAAGTCCCGCTATTTCTATTGTACCTTCTGACAGGGGCGTGTCGTTATACTGCTTATAGCGCCTTAGCTGAGCCTTTGCTCTCGCAACAAGCTCAGGCGGATTGAAGGGCTTGGTTACATAATCGTCTGCACCGAGTGAGAGCCCTGAAATTCTGTCACTGAAAGCGGTTTTTGCCGTAAGCATTATAACCGGGTATTTATATTTCTTTCTGATTTGTGCACAGAGGGCCAGTCCGTCGGTGCCCGGAAGCATAATGTCAAGAATTGCAAGGTCAAATTCTTCACTGTGTATTTTTTGCAGGGCATCGTTGCCGTCAAAGCAAACTACCGTTTCAAAGCCTTCCGCATTAAGGTAGTGGCAGACAAGCTCGGCTATTTCCTTTTCATCGTCAACAACAAGAATACGCATTTACATCACTTCCTTATTTTTTCCCATTATAACATTTTTTTGCAGGATATTCCTTAAGACTTTCTTAATTTTTACTTTAAGAAGAGAAAAAATGCAGAAATTTATTATTAAAAATGATAAATTAACGGCAAATACCTTTATTTTTTCTGCAACGTATATTATTATATTATGATGTAAAGTTATGAGTTGTTTAAATTAAGAAAGGTGACAGATATGGGAAAAATACTTGTTGTTGATGACGATATATCCATAGCTCAGCTTATTTCAGATGCTCTCGAGGATGAGGGCTTTGAAACGGTTGTGAAAAACAGCGGCAAGAGCGCTTATGAATACATAAATGAAAATCAGAAGGATATATCCCTTATAACTCTCGATATTATGATGCCTGACATTTCAGGGATAAGACTTTGCCAGTTTATAAGAAATTCGGTTGACTGCCCCATAATTTTTGTTTCGGCAAAGAGTGAGGCGGGCGATGCGGTTTTCGGACTTGAAAGCGGTGCGGACGACTACATTTCAAAGCCCTTTGTTGTTGATGAGTTTGTGGCAAGGGTGAAGGCTCATCTAAGACGTGAGAAAAGGGTCAACCGTGAGGCTGAAAGCGGTATTATCAGCGTTGGCGAAATTGAAATCAACACAAATACCATGGAGGTTTTCCGCAAGGGAAGAGAAATAAGCTTTTCTACAAGGGAATTCCAGCTTATACAGTATCTTATGGAAAATACAGGCAAGGTGCTTACAAGGGAGCAGATTTTCAGCCACGTGTGGGATACCGAGTTCGGTGACATAGGTACGGTTGCCGTAAATATCAAGAGCATCAGGGATAAAATCGACCCGGATAATCAGTATATAAAAACTGTATGGGGCGTAGGTTATAAGTTTGTAAGAGGTAGCTGACAGAAGGAAAGGAGAGGTAAACTATGGTATCCAAAAGGTCTAATATTGCAGCGTTTTTTATAATGCTCGGTGTTATTGTTGCTTTTGCCTTTTCTTATAATGCCTATGTTACCCGTACTGTTGCCGATGCCGCATACAATGACAGACAGATCCTTCAGGAATATAACTCCGAGATTATTTTAAAGCTTACAAGGGCAGAAAGTGTGGAGGCCTGGAGCGAAATCGTTGAGCAGTATCAGGATATAGTAATTTCTATTGAAAACGACGAAAACAGGGTTATCGTTATGTCTGAGGGCAGAACCTGGTCTGCACTTGATGTAAAGGTGCAGACCCCCTTCGACTATCAGGGTAATGCCTACGTAATAAAAACCTCGGTTTATCTTCTCAGGGACTACCTTACGGATGTACGTGTGCTTGTACGCTTTGTTTTCATCGAGTTTCTTATAGGACTTGCGGCACTGTCGCTTCTTTTCTTCGCTATTTACAGTGTTATGCTAAGGCCCTACAGAAGTGTTTACCGTGCAATTGAGGATTACGACAAAACCGGTAAGCTCAAGGAGATAAAAATAACCGGTTATGCGGGGGATGTGTATAAGAGATTCGTTTCGCTTACAAAGAATCTTGAAAGGGAACAGGAGAACCAAAGACGTATTATAGCATCTATTTCTCACGATATAAAAACGCCGCTGACCTCTATAATGGGATATACTGAGCAGCTTCAGAAGGAAGGTATCAGTAAAGAAAGGCAGACACGTTACCTGCAGACGGTATATGCGAAAAGCGAAGACATAACACGTCTTATAAAGGAATTTGACGATTATCTCAGTTTCAATACCGAGAAGGAGATAAATACCGAGGAAATAAGTCTTGAGCAAATTAACGAAAGCATAATTGACGATTATGCCTACGAGCTTGAAAATAACGGTATCGACTTTGAAATTTTACTCAAGGGTGACCCGAAAGCGGCTGCGGATATTGACAAGGCGAAATGGGGAAGGGTGCTTGGAAATATTTTCTCAAACTCGGTAAAGCACCTTACAGGCGAAAAGAAAGAAATTCGGGTTACTCTTGACAGTGACAAAGAAAAGATATATGTAATAATTGACGACTCGGGTGAGGGCGTACCGGAGGATAAGCTTGAGCTTATTTTCGAGCCTCTTTACACGTCGGATGAAGGACGGAAGGTTGCAGGTCTCGGACTTGCGATATGCCGTGAAATCACCGAGCTTCACGGCGGCAGAATATATGCTGAAAAATCTCATTTAGGAGGCTTGAGGGTCTGTATTGAGCTTGAAAGGCAAAAGCAGATATAAACATATGAAAAAAGAAACTGTGCTTAAAAAGAATGATGATATAAGACTTGAAATAACCGCTCTTACTTCTCAGGGCAGCGGTCTGGGTCGCTATAAGGATATGGCGGTTTTCGTTGAGGGTACTGCACCGGGTGATGAAATAGAGGCTCATATAATCAAGGTCAAGAGCAGCTATGCCGTGGGTAAAATCAAAAAAATCATAAAACCCGCTCCCTGCCGTATCGAGTCGGATTGCAGTGCTGACAGCCGTTGCGGCGGCTGTGCATACAGACATATAAAATATGAAAAGGAGCTTGAAATCAAGAAGCAGACTGTAAGTGATGCTCTCGAAAGAATCGGCGGACTTGATATAAGAGCTGAGGAAATTCTCAGCATAAATGAGCCGGTATATTACAGAAACAAGGCTCAGCTCCCCATAGGACTTGACGATAAGGGCAATCTTACAATAGGCTTTTTCTCAAGGCGTACTCACCGTATAACCGACACACCCGAATGTCTTCTTCACCGTGAGGAGTTTAACAGAATAATTCCTGCAGTAAGAAGCTATATTCTTGAAAATCCCGTTACGGTTTACAGCGAGGAAAGCGGCAAGGGACTTATAAGGCATCTGTACCTTCGCCACGCAAGAAACACGGGGGAGATTATGGTATGCCTTGTTATAAACGGCGATACTCTTCCGAGAAAAGAAAAGCTTATCGAAAAGCTTCTCAGTACGGGACTCAATATAAAGTCCGTTATTATCAATATCAACAAGGAAAAAACCAATGTTGTACTCGGTGACAGATGTATTACAATACACGGCAGCGATTACATTGAGGATATACTCTGCGGTCTGAGATTCAGAATCAGCCCTCTTTCCTTCTATCAGGTAAATCCCGAGGG
>JAZUAZ010000304.1:0-20525 GCA_045638245.1 Acutalibacteraceae bacterium
AAGAGCACTCCTTTGCGTGGAGGCACTCGAAAAAGAATATACCGATGCTCTCTGCTCTCTTGAAGCATCAAATCCCCTTGAGCTTCTTATTGCTACGAGACTTTCTGCACAGTGTACCGATGCAAGAGTAAATCTCGTTACACCCGCACTTTTTCAGAAATATCCCACTCTCGAGGACTACTGCAATGCAAAGGTTGAGGATATTGAAGAAATTATCCATTCCTGCGGCTTTTACAGAGCCAAAGCTAAAGATATAAAAGGCTTGGCAATAAAAATCAGAGACGATTTTGAAGGTAAGGTACCTGACAGTATCGAAAAACTGACTTCACTTCCCGGCGTAGGCAGAAAAACATCAAATCTTATTATGGGAGACGTTTACAAGCAGCCTGCAGTTGTTGCAGATACGCACCTTATAAGAATCACAAATCTTTTAGGTCTCACGGATTCTAAGGATCCCTTTAAGGTTGAAATGCAACTTAAAAAAATCCTTCCTCCAGAAAAGAGCAATGATTTCTGTCACAGAATCGTTCTTCACGGCAGAGCAGTCTGTGTTGCAAGAAGACCTGACTGTGAAAAATGCTGTATGAGGGATTTCTGTAAGGGAGCAAAAAAAGTATAAACAAATATTACGGATGTTATTTCAGGATAATATCCGTTTTTTTATTTTTATCGAAGGTATAATCAAATATAAATATACTTATTTTTTACAAAAAACGCTCTAAAAGCCTTTTGTCCCTTTTTTCGTACTTTGAATACTAAATTCAAAAAACACTTGAAAAAGCCGAAATTCTGTGTTACAATAAAGGATGAAATATTATGAGATATTGTTTTTACTATATCTATATATATATTATATATATTATTAAATGCGTTCTACTTTTTTTTAAAATAACGAAAACAAAAATCAAGGAGGATAATTATGGATTCATTTGACGAAATATGGGCATTGGTAAAAGAAGAAATCAGATGCTCCGTTGCAGAAGTCGCCTATAACGTATGGCTTTCTCCCCTGGAGTTTGTAAGCTTCAAAAACGATACGGTTTATCTTTCAATCAGCGACTTCAAGAAAAAGATAATCACAGATAAGTTTTCACTTGTTGTAAACACTGCATTTGAAAACGTACTCGGCTTTCCCGTCACCGTTGAATATGTTGTCCCCGGTGACCTTATAAAAAATGATACTGAGGGTGACGGAAAAAAATCTGATCCGGAATATGATTACACCTTTGAGAATTTCATTACAGGTCCCTCAAATAAATTTGCTCATGCAGCCGCAATCAACGTTGCCGCAAATCCGGGTAAGGCATACAATCCCCTTTTCATCTACGGTCATTCAGGTCTTGGTAAAACTCACCTTCTCATGGCTATCATGAATGAAATAAAACAGAATAATCCCAATGCTGATATTATCTACACAAGCGGTGAGCTTTTCACAAATGAGCTTGTTTATTACATCGGAAATCACAATACCTATGCTTTCCATGAAAAGTACAGAAAGTGCGACGTGCTTCTGGTTGACGATATTCAGTTCATAGCAAGAGCAGAAACAACTCAGGAGGAATTTTTCCATACCTTCAACGCTCTTACCTCAAACGATAAGCAGGTTGTTCTTACATCGGACAGACCTCCCAGAGAAATGATGACTCTTGAAGAAAGACTTCGTACCCGCTTTGAAATGGGACTCATAGCAGATATTCAGCCACCCACACTCGAAACAAGAATGGCTATCGTCAAAAAGAAATCTGACGACCTTCGTCTTGAGCTTGGTGATGATGTAATCAAATTTATTGCCGACAACATCAAGAAAAATATCCGTCAGCTTGAGGGTGCCGTAAAGAAAATCAAAGCATATCAGGATATGGAAGGCTCAAAGCCAACAATTGCAGTTGCAAAAAAAGCCATAAGCGACATTATAAATGATAATCAGCCTCTTCCCGTAACGGTTGAAAACATCATAGGCGAGGTTTCACGTACCTTTGACGTTACCCCCGCTGATATCCGCTCCGATAAGAGAAGCTCAAATATTTCTCTTGCAAGACAGGTTGCAATTTACATTGTTGACCAGGTAACAGGTCTTCCTCTTAAGGCAATAGGCAACGAATTTGGCAACAAACACCATTCAACCATCATCTACGCACTCAAGGAAATCAAAAATAAGCTTGAAAAGGATATTGCTCTTAAAGCTACCGTTGATGACATAATAAAGAACATAAACGAGCAATAATTTTCCACAAAGTTTATAACATTCCACACACATTTTCCACTTATTACACATTGTAAAAAAAGGTGATGTTGAAAGATAAAAATTATCAACATTTTCATCAACAGAAAAAATATGGGAAAAAGGTGCATAAAATCTGAGATTTCTGCCTTTTTCCGCAAATTCAACACCACCTACTACTACTACTAAATAATGATAGATATGATTTACGAAAAACGGAGGATTTTCTTATGAGAATAATTTGTGACAGTGCAGAGCTTTCAAAGGCCTGTATGAATGTTCAGAGAACAGTTTCAGGCAAATCTACAATTCCTGCCCTTGAGGGTATTCTCATTGAAGCTGCTGACGGTAAAGTCAAGCTGACCGGTTATGACCTTGAGGTCGGAACAGTAGTTCTTATTGACTGTGAGGTATACGAAGCAGGTAAAGTCGTGCTTAACGCTAAGAATCTTTGTGATATTTTAAGAATGGTACCTGAGGATGTTGTATCAATCGACTGTGATGAAAGAAATATCAGCAAAATCAAATCAGGT
Source organism: Acutalibacteraceae bacterium (assembly GCA_045638245.1). Classification (GTDB taxonomy): domain Bacteria; phylum Bacillota; class Clostridia; order Oscillospirales; family Acutalibacteraceae; genus UBA6857. The sequence continues at coordinate 2,755 of JAZUAZ010000304.1, forward strand.
GAAGCAGAATATTCAATTATAGGTACCTCTGCTGACGATTATCCTGAGCTTCCCACCGTTAATAAGTACTCTGATATAAAAGTAAAGCAGGCAGTACTTAAGGATATGATAAAGAAAACTATATTCTCTGTTTCAACAGGTGAAAGAAACCCCGTACACACAGGTGTAAAATTCGAGATAAGTGATAATAAAATAGTTCTCGTTGCCGTTGACGGAGCAAGACTTGCTATAAGACGTGAAGAGGTTGCTTATTCTTCAGAAGAAAAGCCTGAGCTTTCCTTTGTTGTTCCTGCAAAGACTCTTAATGAAATCATCAAGCTTTCAGGTGACGATGAAAAGGATATAGAAATCAAAGCAGGTGACAGACACATTATTTTCAAGATTGACGGCTATGAAATAATTTCAAGACTTCTTGAGGGTAACTTCCTTAACTATAAGAGCGCAATTCCTCTTACATGGGGTACAAAAATCATTGTTGATACAAAGCGTCTTATTGAATGTATTGAGAGAACCTCACTTATTATTACGGACAAATCAAGTCCCGTTCGCTGCACAGTTGAAAACGGTATTATGAAGTTTTCGTCTGTTACCGCTATCGGTACTGCAAGCGACAAGATGGCTGCAGATATTGAGGGTAAGACAATAGAAATAGGATTTAATAACCGTTTTGTGCTCGACTGTCTTAAGGCTTGTGATGCAGAGACAATAAAAATAGAAATGTCAAGCTCAAATCAGCCTATAACCTTCTCACCTCTTGAGGGTGACAGCTTCTTCTTCCTTGTACTCCCGGTACGTATATAAGTAGTCAGTAGTCAGTAGCCGGTAGTCAGGAAAATGTCCTTCGGACATTTATAATATATTATCCTTTTTCAGAGGTTAAGTTATGAAAATTAAGGTTTCGGTTAAATCGGTACCTGAAAAAAAGAAGGTACCTGTAAAGATAACAACAGAAAACATCCGTCTTGATGCTGCACTTAAGTTTTCTTCCGCCGTTTCAACGGGAGGACAGGCAAAAATGGTTATTTTAGACGGTCTTGTCAAGGTTAACGGAGAAATATGTCTTTCAAGAGGAAAAAAGCTCAGAGAGGGCGATTTCTTCGAATTTGAAAGAGTTATATATGAGATTATAAAGAACTGAACAGAGGCACTTTACTGTCGGATTGCTTTAAAATAATTTCTTCGGATAAGTAATTTGTGAAAAACGGAAAAAATTCCGAATTCCGAATTTCGAATTCCGAATTTCCGGAGGACGAAATGTACGTTAAACAGCTTGAAGTAAAAAACTTCCGTAATATTTCTCATATAAGCATAGATCCTTGCGACGGTATAAATATTATTTACGGTCAGAATGCTCAGGGAAAAACAAATCTTCTCGAAGGTATGTGGCTTTTTACCGGCTGCAGATCATTCCGTGCATCAAAGGATGCGGAGCTTATAAATTTCAACAGCACAAAAGCAAATCTTTATATGGATTTCAATGCTTATGACAGAGACCAGAGTGCTTCACTTGAAATAGGAGAAGGTAGAAAATTCATCCTTAACGGTGTCAAGCAGAAAAGTGCTTCGGGTATTATGGGTGAGTTTCTTGCAGTTGTTTTTTCTCCCGAGCATCTCTCTCTTGTAAAGGACGGTCCCTACGAGAGAAGAAGATTTCTTGATATTGCAATAAGTCAGCTCAAGCCTAAATACGGTGTTACTCTTTCACAGTATAATAAAGCTATTGCACAGAGAAATGTACTTTTAAAGGATGTGCAGTTTCATTCCGAGCTTTACGATACTCTCGATATATGGGAAGAAAGAATTGCCTTCTTCGCTTCAGAGATTATCCGTCAGAGAATCGGATATATAAACAAGCTTTCACAGTTTACCGACGAAATTTATTCGGGACTTTCCTCTGAAAAAGAGAAGCTTTTGATAGAATACAGTCAGCAGACTGTTGTTTACGGTGACGATAAGCAGGAATTATATGAGAATATGAAAAATCAGCTTTATCAGTCACGAAAAAACGATATTATAACAGGCTTTACATCAGTAGGTCCTCACAGAGATGACCTTTCGATAAAAATTGATTCACTCCCCGCACGTACTTACGGCTCTCAAGGACAGCAAAGATCTGCGGCTCTTGCTCTCAAGCTTGGTGAAGCGGCAGTTATAAGAAGCTTTTCCGGTCAGCAGCCGGTGGCTTTTCTTGACGATGTTATGAGTGAACTTGATGTTTCAAGACAGAATTATATCCTTAATCATATAAAAGACTGGCAGGTCTTTATTACCTGCTGCGATCCTTCCGCAGTTCAGAATCTGAAGTTCGGCAGAAGCTTCGAAATTGAAAAAGGAAAATTAAAATAAAAAGGTTTTCGTAAATTTGTCGGAGTATACTTAATTCCGAATACCGAATTCCGAATTTTCGGAGGCTTTTATGTATCTTCACTTAGGACAAAACACAGTAATCACCTTCGATGAAATAATAGGAATTTTTGACCTTGATAATACTACCGTGGCCAAAAAGACGAGGGATTATCTTTCCCTTGCTCAGAAGGAAGGAAGAGTTGTTGAGGTTTCAAATGAATTACCCAAAAGCTTCATCGTATGTAAGGATAAAACAGGAAAGATAATAATTTATCTTTCACAGATATCTACCACAACACTTCTAAAGAGAACAGAAGAGCCCTTTAAGTAATTCGGAATTATGAATTATGAATTCGGAATTGCGTCCGACTAAGAAATAAAATACAGACTCTGCCCGCAGAAATAATCGGATAATCAAAATTTTTATAAATCAGTCAATAAATAAAATTCTATATAAAAAAGATAAAAAACGGAAGAACGCAAATTCGGCGGAATAAAAGACGGGATATAATTTTATATGTCCTGTTATTCCGAATTCCGAATTCCGGATTCCGAATTTACAAGGAGGTTTAGCCATGGATGAAATCAAGGCTAACGCTGAAATTCAGGAAACAGTAACAGAAGAAATTGAGGTAATGGACACAGTTGTTACCGAGGAGTATAACGCTGATGCCATTCAGGTTCTTGAAGGACTTGAGGCGGTAAGAAAGCGTCCCGGTATGTATATCGGTTCAACAGGTCCCAGAGGTCTGCACCATCTTGTTTATGAAATCGTCGACAACTCAATCGACGAGGCTCTTGCAGGCTACTGTACTCACATCGAGGTCGAAATTCTTCCCGGTGACGTAATTACCGTACGAGACAACGGACGTGGTATTCCCGTAGGTATCAATGAACAGCAGGGACTTCCCGCTGTTACCGTTGTTCTTACCGTACTTCATGCAGGCGGTAAGTTCGGCGGAAGCGGCTATAAGGTATCAGGCGGTCTTCACGGTGTTGGTTCAGCAGTTGTTAACGCTCTTTCCGAATGGATGGAGGTTGAGGTTTCACAGAACGGACACGTTCATCATCAGCGCTTTGAAAGAGGTAACATCAAGACTGACCTTACTGTTATCGGTGACACAACCGAAACAGGTACCTTTGTAAAATTCAAGCCCGATGCTCTTATTTTTCAGGAAACCACGGTTTACGATTACGATATTCTTAAGAATCACCTTCGTGAGTCAGCATTCCTTAACGCAGGTCTTGCAATTACTCTTACTGATAAGCGTGATCCTGATAACATCCTCGAGGATTATTTCTGCTACGAGGGCGGTATCGGCTCCTTCGTTGAGCATATAAATGAAAGCTACGGTCTTACCGCAGTACACGAAAGAGTTATCCACTTCTCATGCGTTGACGGTGACAGAAGTGCCGAGATTGCTCTTATGTATAACGATGGCTATAAGGAAAGAATTTTCTCTTATGCTAATAATGTTAATACAGTTGACGGCGGTACTCACGAGACCGGCTTCAAGACAGCTCTTACCAAGGTTTTCAATGAGTACGGCAAGAAGTACGGTTATCTTAAGGATGCTGATACAAAGCTCACAGGTGAGGACTGCCGTGAAGGACTTGTTGCGGTTATTTCCGTTAAGCTTACCGAGGCTCAGTTTGAGGGACAGACAAAGGGCAAGCTCGGTAACACCGAAATGACAAAGCTTGTTTCTAACACAGTTTATAATAAGCTTACAGACTTCTTTGAAGAAAATCCTGCAGTTGCAAAGACTATCGTTTCTAAGTCTCTTGATGCTTCAAGAGCAAGAGAGGCTGCAAGACGTGCAAGAGAAGCCGCAAGAAGAAAGTCTCCTCTTGAATCTAACTCTCTTCCCGGTAAGCTTGCCGACTGCACCGAAAAGGATCCTTCAAAGACAGAAATCTACATCGTAGAGGGTGACTCAGCGGGCGGATCTGCTAAGGAAGGCAGAGACAGAACAATTCAGGCTATTCTTCCTCTCTGGGGTAAAATGCTCAACGTTGAAAAGTCAAGACCCGATAAGGTTATTTCCAACGAAAAGCTTCTTCCCGTTGTTACTGCTCTCGGTGCAGGCTTTGCTGATGACTTCGACGAAAGCAAGCTCCGTTATCACAAGGTTGTTATCATGGCCGATGCCGACGTCGACGGTGCTCATATCAGAACACTTCTTCTTACCTTCTTCTTCAGATATATGCGTCCTCTTATTGACGACGGATATGTTTATATAGCACAGCCTCCTCTTTATAAGCTCAGTAAGGGCAAAAAGCACGAATATGCTTACTCTGATGAAGAAAGAGACAGAAAGATGGTTGAAATGCCCGGTGCTGATATTCAGAGATATAAGGGTCTTGGTGAAATGGACCCCGAGCAGCTCTGGGAAACCACAATGAATCCGGAAAACAGAATTATGCTTCGTGTTACTCTCGAGGATGCAATCGCAGCCGACGAAACCTTCTCAATTCTTATGGGTGACAAGGTTGAGCCCCGCCGTGAATTCATTGAAAAGAATGCGAAGTACGTTCAGAACTTGGACGTTTAATATTTAAATTTATAAACATGACGAGTAGTAAGTAGTCAGGGAAAATTCAGACTGCTTAATATAAGAATTGTTTAAATTCAAAAAATGCTCGTAAGAGCATTCATCTGGCTACTAGCTACTGACTACTCAACAAACAACTTATATTCAAAATAAGGAATTGATATAAAATGACTCCTTACGGAATTATATACAGGGAAAGTCCTTATTCTTATGAGCAATCTGTAAGCATATGGCAGAGAAAATTCGGTGTTATGAAAATTTCTCTTCTCATAAAGCTGGCTCTTGCAATAAATATTTTTGTAGGTGCCATTTATATTGCTGCAGGATATATACTTAAGGACAGCTCATATTTTTACATTTTTCCTTTGCATTTTATAGCAAACATTGTTTCGGTCTATATAGTTATGAGATCGACAAATATCAAAAACGTTGCAGCACAGTGTATGCAGAAAACAGATGTACAGCTCGTTCTTTACGATGAAAGATTTGTTTTCACCACACCTTACAGTAAAAGTGAGTACTACTATGATGAGCTTGTTTACTGTAAAGAGAAAAACGGATGCATAACGATTATTGTTGACCCGGGTGTTGCTCCTGTTTCTGTACAAAGAGAATTTATAAAGGTCGGAGACTATTTTAGTTTCAGCTCCATTCTGAGGGAAAAACTCGGAAACAGATTTATCGGGGAGGGAAAAATATGAAGATATTATCTCTCAGCTTTACTCCCGTACCCGAGGATTATATCAGCTATTCAAAAAAGGCTGAGCCTGCGATTCTTTCATTAAGACTGAAAAGAAGCTTTATTCCCTTTGCGATAATGCTTGTTGCAGGATTTTTCTTCGGAATCTACTTTTCAATTTTTGCTCTGAGTCTTTTTACGATAAATAATCTCGTTCCCTTTATACTCAATAAGGAGTATATGAAAAGACAGCTCAGATCTCCGATAATAAAAAGACCGGTAACTCTTGATTTTTACGATGATCACATAGTTCAGACCTTTCTTCCCGACGAAAACTTCAAGGGTACAAATGAAAAGCATTTTGCCGTAAAGGCCGTAGCAGGTGTTGTAGAAAGCGATGAATATATTTATTTTCTTACAAAAGCGGCAAATGTGATAAACATACCGAAAAGAGTGCTCTCCGATGAGCAGTACGGTGAAATTAAAAATCTTACACATAAGTTTTTTGCAGATAAGTATCAGAAAATATAAGCCAAAATAAGAAACAGACGGTGATAAAATGGAAAATTTAAATTATGAAAACCAGACTATAATCGACGTTGACCTTAATAAGGAAATGAGAAAGTCCTTCCTTGACTACTCTATGTCGGTTATTACTTCCCGTGCCCTTCCTGACGTCAGAGACGGTCTCAAGCCCGTTCACAGACGTATTCTTTACACAATGCACGAAAACGGACTTTATCCCGAAAAGGCATACCGTAAGTGCGCCGATACTGTTGGTTCGGTGCTCGGTTCATACCATCCTCACGGTGACGCATCTGTTTACGATGCTATGGTACGTCTTGCACAGAAATTCTCAACAAGATACATCCTTGTTGACGGTCACGGTAACTTCGGTTCAGTTGGCGGTGACCCTCCTGCTGCATACCGTTACACAGAAAGCAAGATGAGCAAAATCTCAATGGAGATGCTCACAGATATAGACAAGGATACGGTTGACTTTGCTCCTAACTACGATGACCGTCTTAAGGAGCCTACCGTACTTCCTTCACGTTTCCCCAACATCCTTGTAAACGGTTCAACAGGTATCGCCGTTGGTATGGCTACTAATATTCCTCCTCACAACCTCGGTGAGGTTGTTGACGGTATGTGCTATTATATCGACAATCCCGACTGTGAGCTTGATGAGCTTATGCAGTTTATCAAGGGTCCCGACTTCCCCACCGCAGGTATTGTTATGGGCAGAAGCGGTATCAGAGCAGCATATGCAACAGGCCGCGGCAAAATCGTTGTACGTGCAAGAACTGAGATTGTTGAAAATAAAAACGGAAGATTTTCAATCGTCGTTACAGAGCTTCCCTATCAGGTAAATAAGCGCCGTCTTATTGAATCAATCGCAGACCTTGTAAAGGATAAGAAAATAGAGGGTATTGCAGATATCAACGACTACTCAAACCGTGAGGGTATGAGAATGGTTGTTGAACTTAAGCGTGATGCAAATCCGCAGGTTGTGCTCAATCACCTTTTCTCACTTACACAGCTTCAGGTTTCCTACGGTATCATTATGCTTACACTTGTTAACGGTGAGCCGAAAATCCTCACTCTCAAGCAGGTGCTTGAACATTATGTACGCTTCCAGGAAGAGGTTATTGTAAGAAGAACACGCTATGACCTTAAGAAGGCTCAGGAAAGAGCACATATATTGGAAGGTCTCAAGATTGCTCTTGATTTCATTGATGAGGTTATTAAAATCCTCCGTGCATCAAAGGACCAGGCAACAGGTAAGCAGGCTCTTATTGACCGTTTCGGTCTTACAGAGCTTCAGGCAGATGCTATCGTAAAGATGCGTCTCGGTCAGTTAACAGGTCTTGAAAGAACAAAGATAGAAGAAGAATTAGCCGCACTTATGGCTAAGATTCAGGAATATAATGAGATACTTTCTTCTGAAGCAAAGGTTAAGGAAATCGTAAAGACAGAGGCTCAGGCTATCGGTGATAAGTTCAGAGATGAAAGAAGAACTGAAATTGCTGCAATAAGCGGCGAAGTTGATATTGAAGATCTTATCCCCGAGGAAGAGTGCGTTTATACTCTTACCAATATGGGCTACATCAAGCGTCAGCCTGCTCAGGCATATTCTCTCCAGAGACGAGGTGGCAGAGGCGTTAAGGGTATGACAAGACGTGAGGAGGACGTTGCACAGACAATGTTCACCTGCTCAAGTCATGACTTTATTATGTTCTTTACTACCAAGGGTAAGGTATACCGTCTTAAGGGCTATGAGATTCCCGAGGGTAGCAGACAGAGCAAGGGTATGAACGTAGTAAATCTTCTTCCTCTTGAAGCAGAGGAAAAGATCAGCTCAATGATAAAGGTACCCGACTTCGGAGGAGAGGAAACAAAGTACCTCTGCATGGTTACAAGAAAGGGTATCATCAAGCGTACCGAGCTTGAACAGTACCGTAACCTTCGTAAGTCAGGTATTATCGCAATAAATCTTGATGAAGGCGACGAGCTTTCATGGGTACGTCTTACCGACGGCAATGAGGATATCCTTGTTGCTACAAGACAGGGTATGTCAATCCGCTTCAACGAAACAGACTGCCGTCCCATAGGCAGAACTGCAAGAGGCGTTAAGGCTATTGAGCTTAAAGAGGGCGACGAGGTTATCGGTATGTGTACTATAGCCGAAGGCGACGATAACAAGAAGATTCTTACCGTTTCCGAAACAGGTCTCGGAAGACTCAGTGAGCATAACGAATACAGACTTCAGTCAAGAGCAGGTAAGGGCGTTATCAACTACCATATTGAGAAGTACGGACTTGTTACTTCGGTTGTTATGGTTGAGGATGATGATGACGTTATCCTTATTTCCTCCGACGGTATTATTATCAGAATCCCCTCTTCACAGATAAGCACCGTTTCACGTACCTCAAAGGGTGTACGTGTAATGAAGCTTTCCGAGGGTGAAAAGGTTGTTTCCGCTATCAGCCTTAAGGAAGAAAAAGATGAAGGCGGAGAAGAAGCTTCAGAAGCTGAAGGTGCAGAGTCTGTAGCAGAAGAAGCTTCAGAGGAATAAGTTTTCTTAAAATCGGAGAAAACTGAACAGCAAAAGAAAGAAGTGGATGTATGAGAAACGGTAACCCCTTTCTTAACTTTATCTGGCTTGATAAAAAGAGAAGAGCAAAGAATTTCAGCTTTCTTCTTACGGTTCTGATGATTATATTTGCTCTGCCTGTGGGTATTATAAATGCAAAGCTTGACCTTATATCAACCGATGACGAAGGAAGTCATTATACACCGGTTACTCAGCTTGCACCACAGGGTCAGAGTCAGCTTGATATTGACAACAACACAATGGATGAAGAGGACGAGGAAATTGTTGAAGAGGAAATCGAGCAGATTGTTTCAACAAACGGCAAGGATTTTCTTTACAACTGGTCCCATAATGAAATTGTGCCCATGTCCCGCAGTGATGTTATAAATGTTTTGCTTATAGGTCTTGACAGCAGAACAGGTCTTACCTACGGCGGAAGAAGTGATACTCTTATTCTTCTCTCTCTCAACAAGACAACCAAGAAGATAAATATGACCTCGTTTTTCAGAGATACCTATTGTAATATCGAAAATAACGGTCAGCAAAGCTATAATAAGATAAATTCATCCTATGCAAAGGGCGGAGCAAACTGTCTTATCAATACTCTTGAAAGTAACTTCAAGGTCAATATTGACTATTACGTAACCGTTGACTTTGCTACCTTTGAGGATATTATTGATGAGCTTGGAGGTCTTAGAGTAACCGTACAGAAGTATGAGGCAGACTATATCAACAGTACGACTAAGCTTAACGTACCATACGGACAGAACGTGGTACTTGACGGCGAAGAGGCGCTTGTTTTCTCGCGTATAAGAAAATGCGACTCGGACTCGGATGTAAGCAGAACAAGAAGACAGAGAATGGTTATAACCTCACTTATAAATACTGCAAAAAATGCTAACGTATTTGAAATAAACAATATGCTTGATACTCTTTTACCTTATGTAAGAACAAATCTTTCCAAAGATCAGATATCCTCCTATATTCTGGAGGCTCTTGCCGGCGGTTGGATGAATTATGATATCGTAGAAACTACACTTAGCAGTAAGGATGTTTTCAGAACCGGTTATGTAGGAAAAAGCTCGGTTGTATTTATGGAATTCCCTCTTGCTGCACAAAGAGTTCAAAATGCAATATACGGTGAAACAAATATAGTAATAAACGAGGGTGATCAGACTATGTTCTCCCTTATAAAATCCTTATAAGAGGTATAGTATTATGGAAATCGGAACAACACATGAAGTTAAAATAACCGTTGACTGTGAAGTAACGGCAGCGAAGGTTAAATCGGGTTCACTTGAGGTTTTTGCTACTCCTTCTATGATTGCTCTTATGGAGCAGGCAGCAGCAGAGCTTTGTCAGAGTGATGTGCCTGAAGGATGTACAACAGTCGGTACTGCAATCAGCATTGAGCATCTTGCGGCAACCGCTTGCGGTGTTGAGGTAAAAGCAATTGCTACCCTTACCGCTACTGATGGGAGAAGGTACGATTTTACTGTTGAAGCCTATGACAACGCGGGTCTTATAGGCAAGGGAACCCACACAAGATTTTCAGTTAAGATTGACAGATTTCTTGAAAAGGCTCAGCAGAGAGCAGAAACTAAATAATTAGCAGGAGAAAGCCGATTTGTATTTTTTATGAATCGGCTGTGTTTCTTTGGTATGTTCCGTTATGTGATTTTTGATTTTGACGGTACCGTAGTTGATACGGGCGAGGGGATTCTGAAAAGTCTGCAATATTCCTTTGAGCAGATGGGAAGAGAAGTACCCGATATGAGTGACCTCAAAAAGTTTATCGGTCCGCCGATACACTACAGTTTTACTCACTACTATGACGTGAGTGAAGAAGAGGTAGGCGAGTATATAAAGAAGTACCGTGAGAGGTATACCGTCAAGGGTATTTATGAGTGTGAGCTTTACGAGGGTATTCTTGAGCTTATTGACTCGCTGAAGTCTCAGGGGGTTAAGGTCGGTATTGCTTCAAGTAAACCGCTCAGACTTATTTACAACGTTGCAGACCATCTTGGCATAACAGAAAAGTTTGATGCCATTGTGGGCGTGCGTATGGACGACAGTAATCACAGTAGCAAGAAGGGGCTAATTCTTGAAGCAATGGAGCTTATGGGCGCCGAGGATAAAAATGAGGTGCTCATGGTAGGTGACCGGCTTTACGACATAGAAGGCGCAAAGGGCGCGGGCGTGAAAAGCTGCGGAGTGCTCTGGGGCTATGGCTCAGAAGAGGAATTCAAGCAGTACGAAGCCGATTATATTGTCAGTAAAGCCTGTGAGATACTGAAGCTTATATAAAGGCTGTTATAATGCCATAATAGAATAAAAACACGTGTTATAATTACAATAAAGAAAAATAATCGCTGTTTTTCGGCTCTGTTGAATAGAAATTTACTAAATGATGCACAGCTCATAAAAAGAATTTCCATTCAATGAAAACAGGGCAAAAATCAAGTGGTTTTCCACATAAAATGTTGAAAACTTTTCGTTCAAAGGCAAGTGATAAAAATGAGATATTTTGCAAAGGAATATGATGTAGTTGTCATCGGCGCAGGTCATGCGGGTATTGAAGCTGGTCTTGCTGCGGCTCGTCTCGGTGTGAGTGTCGGTGTGTTTACAATAAATATGGACTGGGTAGGTAATCTTCCCTGTAATCCTTCAATCGGGGGTACGTCAAAAGGACATCTTGTCCGTGAGATAGATGCCCTCGGCGGTGAAATGGGTAAGGCGGCTGATGCCAATACTTTGCAGAGCCGTATACTCAACCTCGGCAAAGGCCCTGCGGTACATTCACTTCGTGCTCAGATTGACCGTCGCCGTTACAGCGAGTATATGAAGCACATAATGGAGAAGGAAGAGGGACTTGAATTAGTCCAGGCCGAGATTACAGAGCTTACACGCACTGATGAGGGCAAGTGGCAGATTGTTACAAAGCTCGAAGCGATATATAACTGTAAGTGTGTTATTATTGCAACAGGTACCTTCCTCGGCGGTAAGATTTACGTCGGAGACGTTGTTTATGACGGCGGTCCCGATGGTATGTTTGCGGCTAAAGAGCTTACAGAATCACTCCGTAGCCTCGGTGTTATCACAAGACGCTTCAAGACCGGTACTCCTTCACGAGTTAACCGCAGAAGTATTGATTTTTCGGGTCTTGAACGTCAGGATGGTGACGAAAGGGTAGTACCCTTCTCTTTTGACGGTGAATACAAGCCTGAAAACAAGCTCCCCTGCTATATTACATATACAAACGAGGAAACCAAAAAGGTTATTCTTGATAATATCCACCGCTCCCCTCTTTACAGCGGTAAAATTGACGGTGTAGGCCCGAGATACTGTCCCTCTATTGAGGATAAGATAGTACGCTTTGCTGAAAAGAAACGTCATCAGCTCTTTATTGAGCCCTGCGGTGAAAATACTGAGGAAATGTACCTTCAGGGTATGTCCTCATCACTTCCCGAGGATGTTCAGCTGAAGTTCCTCAAAACAATACCGGGGCTCGAAAATGTTCAGGTTATGCGTACTGCTTACGCTATTGAGTACGATTGTGTAGACCCACTGACTCTTAAGGCAACACTTGAATTCAAGGATTTCGACGGCCTTTACGGTGCGGGACAGTTCAACGGCTCGAGCGGATATGAGGAAGCTGCCGCTCAGGGACTTGTTGCAGGTATAAATGCAGCACTCAAAATCAAAGGCGAAGAACCTCTTATACTTGACAGAGCTTCCTCGTATATCGGTACTCTCATTGATGACCTTGTAACCAAGGGATGCTCTGATCCTTACAGAATGATGACCTCACGCTCTGAATACCGACTTCTTTTAAGGCAGGATAATGCTGATATAAGGCTTACAGAGTATGGTTACCGTGTGGGACTTGTATCCGAGACAAAATGGCAGAGGCTTCAGGAAAAGCTCCGTCTTATCGAAGAAGAGAAGGAAAGAATTTCTCTTCTTTCCGTACCTCCATCAGATGAGCTTAACGAAGTACTTGTTTCACGTGAAACATCTCCCCTCTCAACGGGCTGCAGATTCATTGAGCTTCTTAAAAGGCCTCAGCTTGATTATGATGCACTTAAGGTAGCAGATAAAAACAGACCTGACCTCCCCTACGAGATATTTGAACAGGTGGAAATCGCAGTAAAATATGAGGGTTATATAAAGCGTCAGCTCGCTCAGGTTGAGGAAATGCGCCGACTTGAGGTGAGAAAGCTTGATTTTATCGAAGATTATACTGAAGTAGTGGGTCTTCGTATGGAAGCTCAGGAAAAGCTTAATAAAATACGCCCTGCAAATCTCGGTCAGGCTTCGAGAATAAGCGGTGTAAGTCCCGCGGATATATCCGTGCTTCTTATTTACCTTGCAAAAAGGAAGTGATTATATGTTTATCCCTCTTGACCTTTTAAAGGGAAAAGCCGCTGAATACGGCGTAAATCTTGATGACAAGGCTCTTGGGCGCTTTGATTTATACGCAAAGCTTCTTGTTGAATGGAATGAAAAAATCAATCTTACTGCAATAACAGAGCCTGAAGAAATAGTAATAAAGCATTTCCTTGACTGTCTTACCGTATTTTCTAAGGTTGAAATCAAGGAAGGTGCAAAGATTATCGACGTAGGTACGGGCGCAGGTTTCCCGGGTCTTGTAATGCTTATAGCCAGACCAGATCTTAAAATGACTCTTATGGACAGTCTTAATAAAAGACTCAATGTTATAAAGGATATTCTAGAAAAGCTTGAACTTAATGCTGATGTAGTACATTCCCGTGCTGAGGACGGCGGTCAGAATAAGGCTTACCGTGAGAAATATGATTTTTCAACGGCAAGAGCTGTATCAAATCTTCGTGACCTGACAGAGTACTGTCTCCCCTTTGTGAAAGTGGGAGGTTGCTTTATAGCAATGAAGGCAGCTAAGGCTGATGAAGAGATATCCGCCGCACAGAAGGCAATAAAGACTCTTGGCGGTACTGTTTTTGAAAAGCATACCTTTGAGCTTGAAGATGCAGGCGAAAGAAATATAATTTTAATCAAAAAGATTTCGTCAACTCCTGCTAAATATCCCCGCCCTTCGGCAAAAATTGCAAAGAATCCCCTTGTATGAAGTATTATACTGTCATTTATAGCAAAATAATGACGTACTGTTTTTGTGGACAACCTTCCTTTGTTGTGGTATTATCTGAACAAAGGGAGGTTATGTTTTTTAAATGATAAGCGAAAGAAACAGAACGGCAGGTCAGGTTTTACTTATACCCGGTGATAAGATACTGCCTAACCCAAATCAGCCGAGACAGACCTTCGATCAGGGAGAACTCCTCAACCTTGCTCTGAGTATCAGAACAAACGGACTTCTTCAGCCGATAACAGTAAGAGAAACAGACAAGGGCTTTGAGCTCGTGGCGGGTGAAAGAAGACTCCGAGCGGCAAAGATAGCAGGTCTTATTTCAGTACCCTGCATAGTAATTGATGCAAACACTATGAAGGCAGCAGTATTTTCACTTATAGAGAACCTTCAGAGACAGGATTTAGGTTACTTCGAAGAGGCTTATGCGATAGAAAAGCTGATGAAGGAATTTTCCATAACTCAGGATGAGGTAGCAAGACGCTTAGGAAAGGCTCCTTCTACAGTTTCAAACAAGCTCAGGCTTCTTACCCTTCCTGATGAGGTAAAAAAACTCCTTTGTGAAAATAATTTGTCCGAGAGGCACGCAAGAGCACTTCTGTCTTTGCAAAATGACGATGTTATGTCGGTGCTTGAGAAGATAATACATAAAAAGCTTAATATTCAGCAGACCGAGGAGCTTATAAAAGATATTAATGAAAGTAAGAATGCTCCCAAAAGAACAACGAAAAGGATGTTCAGCGACGTTAAGATATTCCTTAATACAATTAACCATGCCGTCGATACTATGCAGAAGGCAGGCATCAGGGCTGATATCAAAAGAAAGGACAACGGCGAAAGCTACGTGTATCTCATTGAGATACCGAAGCAGGCTATGTATAAAATAACCGATAAGGTTGAATAGGTTGGTAACACTGCTTGCGGTGATTTCCATATATCATATCTTTCTCTTTCACACCCCGAAAAGGACTCCGCCAAGGCGGGGTTCTTTTCATTGTTTCACGTGAAACATCATAGAGGTATTCTTTTTGTAAAAAATCCGCAGAAACCCTTTAAAACTGCAAAACTATGTGTTATAATACTCCTTACAGACTAAAAAAACACCTTTGATATATAAAGAAAGGGAAAAAATATGGGAAAAACCGTAGCAATAGTCAATCAGAAGGGCGGAGTCGGTAAGACAACCTCTGCAGTCAATCTTGCGGCGGCAATAGGTTGTTACGGCTATAAGGTGCTTCTTGTTGATGCTGACCCTCAGGGAAACGCCACAAGCGGACTGGGAGTCAATAAAAGGGAGGTCAAAAAGTCCTCATATGATGTGATTGTCAGGGGTACTCCCGCCGATGAGGTTATTCTTTCAACCGCATACAAGGGGCTCGACATACTTCCTGCAAATATGGACCTTGCCGGTGCAGAGCTTGAGCTTGTGGATATGCAGTCGAGAGAAAGCAGAATCCGCAGTGCCCTTGCTCCGATAAAAGACAGATATGATTTCATTTTCATAGACTGTCCGCCGTCACTCGGACTTATAACAGTCAATATTCTCTGTGCAGTTGATACTGTTATCGTACCAATTCAGTGTGAGTACTACGCTTTAGAGGGACTTTCACAGCTGATGAATACAATAAGGCAGGTAAAAAGGCTGTATAATCCGATAATCGATGTTGAGGGCGTGCTTCTTACAATGTACGACGGAAGACTCAATCTTACTCAGCAGGTTGTTTCTGAGGTAAAGAGATTCTTCCCGCAGAAGGTCTATTCCTCGGTTGTGCCGAGAAATGTACGTCTTTCCGAGGCTCCGTCCTTCGGCAAGCCGGTATATTACTATGACAGAAGTTCAAGAGGCAGCGTTGCCTATGATGAACTGGCAAAAGAATTTCTTAAAAAGAATAATAAAGGCTTAAAAGGATAGGAGGCGTAACATGGCAGTTAATAAAAAAGGTGGTCTGGGCAAGGGACTTGACGCACTTTTTCTTGATAACTCAACAGAAGAAAAGGGCGGTTCTGTAACCGTAAGCATAAATGATATTGAGCCTAACAGAGATCAGCCGAGAAAAGACTTCGATGAGGATGCTCTCAGAGAGCTTTCGGAGAGTATAGCACTTCACGGTGTCATTCAGCCTCTTCTTGTAAGACCTATTTCCGACGGTGGATATCAGCTTGTGGCCGGTGAAAGACGCTGGCGTGCATCAAGAATGGCAGGTCTCACAGAAGTCCCCGTATTTATAAGAGAGATGAGTGACAGACAGGTTGCAGAGGTCGCTCTTATAGAAAATCTTCAGCGTGAGGACCTTAATCCCCTTGAAGAAGCAAAGGGCTACGCTCAGCTTATGAAGGATTACAGTCTCACTCAGGAGCAGGTTGCAAAAAGTGTAGGTAAATCAAGACCCGCTGTTGCAAATGCAATGAGAATCCTTGAGCTTGACGAAGAGGTACTTGAATATGTCAGAAGTGGTAAGCTTTCCGCGGGTCATGCGAGAACACTTCTTCCCGTAAAGGACAAGGAAACACTTCTCAGACTTGCACAAGAGATTGTGCTTAAGGATATTTCTGTAAGAGAGACGGAAAGAATAGTAAAATCAATACTGAATCCGAAAAAAGAGAAATCCCCCGCCAAAAAGGTAAAGAGGGACCCCTGGTACGATGAATGTGAGCTTGCAATTAAGGCAGAGCTTGGCAGAAAGGCTGCAATTCATTCGGAAAAGGGCAACAGAGGTACTATCGAAATAGAATTTTTCAGTAAAGAAGATCTGCAGGGCTTACTTGAAGCTCTCGTAAGATAAAATAATTCCACTAAAGAAAAAAAGGAGTAATTACAATGTTAGATATCAAGCTTATAAGAGAAAATCCTCAGAAGGTAAAGGATGCAATGAAGACAAGAAACAAGGATATGGATGCTCTTGTTGACGAAATCCTTGAAATTGATGCTAAGGTACGCGAGCTTACACAGAAGGCTGATGCACTCAAGGCTGAGCAGAATGCCGCAAGTAAGGATATCCCCCGTATAAAGAAGGAAGGCGGAGATATCAGCGAAATTATGACAAGAATGAACGCTATCAAGGAAGAGGTTAAGGTGCTTGATGCTGAAAAGGCAGAGCTTGCCGCTAAGCAGAAGACTATGATGTACGAATTCCCCAACGTACCCTCTGATGCTACACCTATCGGTAAGGATGACAGTGAAAATGTTGAAATCCGCCGTTGGGGTGAGCCCAGAAGCTTCGATTTCGAGGCAAAGGCACACTGGGATATCGGTGCAGACCTTGGTATTCTCGATCCTGAAACAGCAGCAAAGGTAACAGGTACCCGTTTCCACTTCTATAAGGGTCTCGGTGCAAGACTTGAAAGAGCTATCATCAGCTTCTTCCTCAACACACACACCGAGCACGGATATACAGAGGTATTCCCTCCCTTTATGGTTAACAGAGCTTCAATGACAGGTACAGGTCAGCTTCCCAAGTTTGAAGAGGACGCTTTCAAGCTCACAAACGACTATTTCCTTATCCCCACTGCAGAGGTACCCGTTACAAATATGTTCCGTGACGATATTCTCGAGGGCGATAAGCTTCCCATGAGCTTCTGTGCATACTCCGCTTGCTTCAGAGCAGAGGCAGGCTCAGCAGGACGTGACACAAGAGGTCTTATCCGTCAGCATCAGTTCAACAAGGTTGAGCTTGTTAAGTTCACAAAGCCCGAGGAAAGTTATGCAGAGCTCGAAAAGCTCACAAACGATGCAGAAAGAGTACTTCAGCTTCTTGGTCTCCCCTATCGTGTTGTTGCTCTTTCAAGCGGCGATATCGGCTTCTCAAGTGCAAAGACCTATGATATCGAGGTATGGATGCCCTCCTACGGCAGATATGTTGAAATCAGCTCCTGCTCAAACTTTGAGGACTTCCAGGCACGCCGTGCTTCAATCCGCTATAAGAACGGCCCCAAGGATAAGGCTCAGCTTGTACACACTCTCAACGGCTCAGG